>JBIPOH010000262.1:0-4779 GCA_044379435.1 Novosphingobium sp. | reverse complement strand
GAAGCCTTACTGCATCAAGTTGTAATCGCTGACGAAGCTGTTGGTCTGACGTTCCCGGCCGAAGGTGCTGTTCGGCCCGTGGCCGGGAACGAACATGATGTCATTGCCGAGCGGCCAGAGCTTTTCAGTGATCGAGGCTATCAGCTCGGCATGATTGCCCATCGGGAAATCGGTGCGCCCGATCGAACCCTGAAAAATCACGTCGCCCACCACGGCAAAGCGCGAAGGCTGGTGGACGAAGACGACATGGCCGGGGGTGTGGCCGGGGCAATGGATCACATCGAGTTCCACTTCGCCCACGGTCACCGTATCGCCATCGCCCAGCCAGCGATCCGGCTCGAACACTTCGCCGCGAATTCCCCAGCGCTTGCCATCTTCATCCAGCCGCGAAATCCAGAACCGGTCCGCTTCGTGCGGGCCTTCGATGGGGACGCCCAGTTCCTTGGCGAGCACGCCGGTAATCCCGCAGTGATCGATGTGGCCGTGCGTGACGAGCAGCTTTTCGATGGTGACACCGGATTTCTCGATGGCCGCGCGCAGCCGTTCGATATCGCCGCCCGCATCGATGAACGCGCCGCGCATGGTCTTGGTGCACCAGATCAGCGTGCAGTTCTGCTGAAGCGGGGTGACGGGGATGATGGCGGCCTTGAGCGGCTGTTGGGGGGCGGTTTCGGTCATGGCATGCAAAGTGGCCGCTGCCTCGCCTCAAGGCAAGAGGCAGGCTCGCTGGAAATTTCCTAGACGCGCCCGCCCTTCCACACCACGCGGCCAAGAATGGCGATATCGGCGCGAGGGCGCTCCAGGCGCGGATAGGCGGGGTTGTCGCTGATCACCTGAAGCGTGCCTGACGGGCCCGGTTCGAGCCGCTTCACCAGCAGCACATCATCCAGCCGGATCACGTGGAGGCCGCTGCGCAAGGGGCGCGGGGCGCGGTCGACGAGGATTTCATCACCATCGCGCAAAGTGGGCTCCATCGAATCGCCCTCGACCTCGATCACGCTGAGCATGGCAGGTTCGAGCCCTTGCTGGCGCAGCCAGCGCCCGGAAAAGCGCAGGCGGTCAATCGGCGCGGGATCAAGCGCCACAGTGCCGGGGCCGGCGGAAGCGCCCAGCGGCAGGCGCGGAATATCGGCCCAGTCGGCAATTCTGGCAGGGGCCCCTGCCCCAACCGTCAGGACCGTCTCGCGTGCCGGGGCACCGAGTTCGGCTTCATCGACGCCGAAGAATTCGGCAAGCGTGCGGCGGTCGTTTTCCTCCAGCTTGCGCGGGGAACCCTTGCGCACGAACTGCTGAAGATAGGCGGCATTGCGCCCCAGCAGGCCCGAGAGCGCGGAGAGGCTGACGCCTCGCTCCGCCGACAAGGCGACGAGACGCGTACGAGCAGGATCAAGCGGCGATTCACCGTGTTGTTGCGTCTCGATTCGGGAATCCATGACCTTGCTCCATATTCGAAGGATTTTTCCTAGACCTGTAGGATTAATCCGTCAACATAAGAAAAATCCTAATTCGAGTCGTTACGGAGGTCCGGCCATGCTGCTACGCAAGATCGAGAGGTTCCTTTCCCTCCACGCCATGCCGCGAACCCGGTTCGGCCGGCTGGCCACGCATGACCCGCGCTTTGTCGATGATTTGCGCAATGGCCGCGAACCCCGTCCCGCGACAGCGGCACGCGTGGAACATTTCATGAACAATTACCGGAGCAACCGCCATGTGGCTTGATCGCCTGTTCCCCACCCAGCTCGTCCCCCACCCGGCCTTCGAGCGCAAGTCCGAGCCGGAAGTGCCGGTCACACAACCCCATCCGCGCGTCCGGATCAGCCCCGGGGAGCGCCTGCTGCGGGCGGTGATCGCGCTGGCCGGGCCGCACGCAGACCTCATGGAGCACAGCGAGGCACCCTGGGCGAGCGTGACCTTTGCGGGCACGCGCCACACCATCGTGCTGCGCTATGAAGGCTGGGAAGCCTGCGACGCGGCAGAGACGCTGATGGCGGTGCTGCCCGAGCACGAGTTTACGATTGCCCGCACGCTGGTGGCCGATGCCGCCGTGGTGCGGCTGGATCAGGTACTGCTGCCAGAGCCCTGCATGACGCTGGAACTGGCGCTGCTGCTGCTGGACGATGCGTGAGGGAAACCGAGGACACCCCCGCCTCCACAACTCCGCTCA
The DNA here is from genome assembly GCA_044379435.1 of Novosphingobium sp. Lineage (GTDB taxonomy): Bacteria > Pseudomonadota > Alphaproteobacteria > Sphingomonadales > Sphingomonadaceae > Novosphingobium. The sequence continues at coordinate 2,615 of JBIPOH010000262.1, read as the reverse complement.
CCCTGAGCTCATCCTGAGCCTGCCGAAGGGCGAAGAGTGCCGGCGCGACCGTTGTGGCAAGTGCTTCGACAAGCTCAGCACGAGCGGGTTCGGGAAAGTCCCGGCTAGATCCAGCTCAAGCCCAAGCCTCAGGGCCGCGCCGCCATCAGTTGCGGCGCGGGTCTGGCGCCCACCCACAGGGCCATGTCCACGGCGTTGCTGACCTTGAACGGCACGCCCGCCTTGTTGAGGAACAGTTCCTCCATCTCCTTGCGGTTGAACGGCCGAGAGCCGAGGCGGCCGAACACCGCCCTCTGGCCGCCGGTTTCGTCCACGCCGCGATCCCGGTCGAGGCCCTTCGAGAGCGCGAGCGCCGGGCTCGGCGTCTTTGCCCAGGCGATCAGCTCGGGCTTGGGTTCGGGTGAGAAACCGTAGAAGTTGGGCTGGCTTGCGGGCGAGGTCAGCTGCAGGACTTTCACCCCGCCCACCCCGTCTGCCACATAGGCAAACAGCGAGGCGTTGGTGGAGGCAACGATGACGTCCTCCGCATCGGTCAGCTGCCCACCTGCGGTGAAGGCCTGATAGATTGACGGACGCGTGGGGGCCGTCACATCGACAATGACGAGGCCCTGCTTCTTGGCCGCGACATAGGCATAGGTGCGGCTGATATAGACGCGGCGCGCATCATCGAGCGGGACAGCGGCGGATGGAACCGGCTGCGGCTTGGCGAGATTGGTCACGTCCATAAGTTCGAGGCCGTTGGCCGTCGTTACCCAGAGGTAGCGGAACTGCACCGCCGTGGCGCGCGGATCGCGCAAGGGCACGACCGAAGTGATCTTCGGATCGAGGCAGGTTTCCCCGCCCTTCCCGTCGGAGACCTCGCAAGGCGCAGCGGGCGACCATGGCTTGGTGAGGTGGACCGTGACGAGCGCCTTGTCGGTGAGGACATAAGCATAATCGCCCGCCAGCGTGATGTGCCGCGCGCCCGAAAGCACACCGTCAGGATTGAAGGTGACCGCGCGGCGGAAGAAGTTGTTGCGGAACTCGCCGTCCGCCAGCGTATCGACGTTGACCGCGATCAGGCCTTCCACCGCATCGGTGATGAAGGCGTAGTGATAGACCGGCGAGAACGGCTGTTCCTGATTGGCCTCGCGCATTTCGGGCGTGTTGCGAGTGGGCGCGATCGACTGGTTGGTGGGCAGCGCCATGCAGGTGGCATTGGTGGTCTTGATGTGCGTATCGTGGCCGAGCGGTGAGAACGGCGCCGTCACGATGCGTTCGGAGAAGCCCTTGTCGCCGATGACGGCGATATCATAGGCGCGGAAGCCGCCCTTCCCTTCGGCCACGAACATGTATTCGCCGCGCATCTGCAGGCAGCGCACCGCATCCGAAGTGCCTTTGGTGATGTTGGTGAATTCCTCGCGGCCCGTCGTCTCGCCTGCCAGTTTCCTGTCGAAGATCGCGCCGCGCGACCAGTTCTTCAGTTCGCGGGCGTTCTTCTCGACATGCTGCTTGTAGAAGTCTGGATAGGCATAGCGGTGGAGGTAGCTGCCGATTACCGCTTGCGGTTCGTCCCACTCGGTCACGCGCACGGCCTCGAACCCGCCGCCAAGGCCGAACCACGCGTTCATCCCGACGAAATTGACGTAATTGGTGCCGAGCAGCAGCAGCTGCGCCATGATCGCGTTGTTGTCATCCGCCTGGCTAAGGTGGCAATCTGTGCACTGCTTCGTTTCCTGCGTCCGCACGGTGTGCGGGAAGTGCGGCGCGAAGGCTTGTGAGGAATAGCCGGGCGAAGAAATCGGCGGCTGCTGCACGTAGATCCGCTCGCGGTTGATGTTGGTCGACGAGAGGATCAGCGCCGAGGTCGAACGGATCGGCGCGGTGATGGCCTTTCCGCTGATCGGATTGCCTGAGGCATCGAACTTCACCGGATCGGAGCCGGACGACTTGTTCGACTGGTGCTTGCCCAGTTGGAACATGTCGTCGCGGGCGACCTGCGGGTTATAGGTCGCGTAATTGCGGGTGAAGTCCTCGTCGTACTTGTGCGAGGCGGATTTCCAGTTGGCCTCGATCGGCAGGTGGCAGCCCGCACACGAGGTTGTCCACGAAAGGTGGCAGGTGAAGCAGGCCATGTCATCATCGCCATGCGCGCGCTCGCCCTTGGGCACGCCGAGGCCGAAGCTGAACAGGCCGTCCTCCGCGCCGGACTTGCCCATGAGCTTGGCCCGCGCCGCCTTGGGATTGAACACCGGCTTGCCGCTCGGTTCCGTTAGCCCCTGATACTGCGGATCGACCGATTCCTTCACGAGGCTGACCCGCCACGCCAGCTTGGGATCGATGATCGAGCGCTGGATCAGCACGCGGCGGCCGTTCTCGGTGGACCATTCGAAGCGGCGCTGGCCGTCCATGTTGCGCAGCAGCGCGAGGTTCTCGCCCTTTTCCGGCGCGGCGAGGTTGGAGGTCATCAGCGTGGGATAAGCATCGGGCGTGCCGTGGCAGTCCTTGCAGCCAATGGAGACGGCATTGGCCACTTCGCCGTAGATCAGGCCGTTGCCATGGCTATCCTGCGCAAAGTGGCAATCGGCGCACTGCATGCCCAGCTGTGCGTGAATATCCATCATGTGGACCGACTT
>JBIPOH010000261.1:0-4798 GCA_044379435.1 Novosphingobium sp. | reverse complement strand
ATCGAGAATTCGGCGTCCTGCCGGCGGGCTTGCAGGGTCTGGTCGGTGATCTGATACTCGTAGGTGACAAGGCCCTCGGCTGTGCTGAAACAGCTTCGCGCGGCATCCTGAATCGTTGCGAGATAGGCGGAAAAGCCGGTGAAGGCCGTCCGCAACGATGGGGCACTGAGGAACAGGAAGCCAAGCGCCCCCAGACTGTTGAGGGCACCGAGACGGCCAGCCTGCAACCCGAGATAGGGATTACCCGCCTCGTGCGCCGCGCCCTCCAGAAACGTCAGGAACTGCTCCAGCGGCATCACCCCGCGCGCATTGTCGAGGTCGTTGCGCCGCAGTCCAAGGCGCGCAAGCATCGGTTCCGGATCGCAGCCGACAAGATCGAGGCAATTGACCACGTGGCGCAGCACGAGCACCGAGATCGTCGGCTTCAGCATGCCCGCTCGCGTCCCATGAGCAAAGACCCCTGCGTTTTCCCTCCGTATCCGAGCATTCCGCCCGGAGCACGGCCGGGGCAAGGGCCCTGCGCCAGTTTGGCCGCATCGGCCAAGCGGCACCGTGCCCCCTGCAGGCCTATTCGCTCCTGTTTCCCCATGGTGAAAGTTTGTGACGCATGATCCGATCTGAAGCTGCCACGCTCCGTGCTGCCCTCCTCGCCGGGGCACTGATGGCCTGCGGCCCCGCCTTGGCCCAGCCCGCACCGGTCGATCTGGTTTTCCTCCACGGCACCGTGCTCACGCCAACCGGCACCGCGCAGGCGATGGCAGTTTCGGGCGGAACCATCGTCGCGACCGGCACCGATGCAGAGATCGCCGCCATCGCTCCAACCAGTGCGCGCACCGTCGATCTGGCTGGCCGCACCGTCATGCCCGGCCTCTACGACATGCACGTCCACACCTACTTCGCCGGGCGCGACAAGCTTTCCTGCCGTTTTGCCCAAGGCGCCGATGCCAAGGCGATCGTCGCAGCGGTCAAGGCCTGCGCGGCCAAGGCCAAGCCGGGCGAATGGATCACGGGGGGCAGCTGGGTCGGCGCCGCGTTCAAGCCGGGTGAGCAGAACAAGCGCCTGCTCGATGCCGTGGCCCCCAACAATCCCGTCATGCTCAATGACGAAAGCTTGCACAGCGTCTGGGTCAATTCGAAAGTCCTCGCCATCGCCGGGATCACCCGCGCAACCAAGGATACGCCCGGTGGGGTAATCGACCGCGATGCGAAAGGTGAGCCCACTGGCGTCCTGCGCGAAGTGGCCGCCCGCGACATCGAGCAGTTCATGCCCAAGGCCACCACCGAACAGCAGGTTGAGGCCATCAAGGTCGCCACCGACGAGATGCTGTCCTACGGCATCATCGGCTTCACCGATGCCGCTGTGCGCCGCGAGATGATCGAAGGGCTCTCCGCCTATGCCCGCTCAGGTGGGCTCAAGCAGTATGCGCGCGGCTGCATTGTCTGGGGCCCCAATTCGGGTGGGAGCGAGGGCCTGATCGCGCAGCGCCAGGCGTGGAGCGCGGGCCGCCTCCAGCTCGATTGCGTCAAGATGTTCCTCGATGGCGTCCCGCTCGAAGGCCGCACCGCCGTCATGCTCGCACCCTATGAGCAGCACGGCAGTGCGCATGGGGCACACGACATGGGACCGGGCGATGGCAAAGGCCTCAAGCTGATCCCGGAGGACACGCTGTTCCCCGCCGTCACCGCGTTTGATCGGCAGGGCATTCAGGTCAAGTTCCACGCGGCCGGTGACGGCGCAGTGCGCGAAGCGGTCGAAGCGATTGCGGCAGCCCGCAAGGCCAACGGCGACATGGGGCCGCACCACGAAATCGGCCACAACACGTTCATCGACCCCGCCGATGTCCCGCGCGGCCGGGATTTGCACTTCACGTGGGAGCTTTCGCCCTACATCTGGTGGCCCACGCCCATCACTTCGGTCGATATCGCCAAGGCCGTTGGCCCCGAGCGCATGAAGCGGCTCTGGCCAATGCGCGACGTGCTGGAAAGCGGCGCCAATGTCGTGACCGGTTCGGACTGGCCAGTCGTGCCGTCGGTCAATCCGTGGCTCGCCTTCGAAACGCTGATCACTCGGCAAGTGCCCGGCGCAACCGGCGATCCGATCAACCCCGGCCAGCGCATCACGCGCGAACAGGCAATGGCGGTGTTCACGCGCAATGGCGCAGCCGAAATGGGCCGCCTCGACAAGGGCGGCACGCTGGAGGCCGGCAAGCTTGCCGATCTCATCGTGCTTGATCGAAACCCGCTGACCGTCCCGGTGGGCGAGATCCATCAGACCCGCGTGCTGGCGACCTACATCGCCGGCGAACTGGTCTACGGGGCAACTCCGCAAGGCAGCCAGTAGCGGCGAAACCGAAGGCCGAGAGGGCGGAGGTCATCACGCTGCTGGCTACCGCCCTTGAGGTCACCGATCCCGTCGGCAGCCAGTGCCACACTGCGCAGCACCTTGGAGAGCAGCACCGCGCCAGCCTCGCTCAGTTAACCTCGCCGGGTTCGATCAGGCCTAGCGCGAGCGCCCTTGCCACCGCATGCGTCTTGTTGGAGGCCTCCAGCTTCGCAATGGTGCGCTTCATGTAGACGCGCACCGTATCGGCGGAGATATCGAGGATGGCGGCGATGTCATCCACGGTCTTGCCGCGCGCGGTCCAGACCATGCATTCGCGCTCCCGGGTGCTCAGGCGGCAATCGTCGGCACCTCGGCGGCCTGCCCTGCCAGAAGAAGGGCCAAACGGGTGGCCCCAGAGATGATCATCGAGCGATTGCGCCATCAGGCGCATCAGCGCTGTCGCCTGCTCGTCCTGCACATCACCGTCCCGCGCTGATCGGCGTCGCTCCCCGATCAGCGACAGGAAGGCCGGACGGCGTCCCGCGACATGGACCGGAATGGTCAGCGCAACCGAAGTGCCGATCGCATCGTTCACATAACTGATGCAGTCCCGCTGCTGTTCCGAAAGCGAAGCTGCCTTGGCGATGACTTCGGACCAGGCAAACGGAAGCGGGGTGCTGCAGGCGTGCTCCATATAGGGATCATGCTGCCCGTGCCGGCTCCAATCGCGCTTCCAGCTGGTGGGCAAGCCACGCGTCAGGACCGGATAGGATACGCCGGGGCGAAACCGCAGGCCGGGCGACCAGCCATAGCCGAAACGGGACCAGCCAAGCTCCTGCGCAGCACGGTGCAAGGCATTGAGGCAGCCTGATGCGCTGTCTGCCCTGTCGATTTCGGACAGAAACCGGCTGGCGATGGTCAAGGGTTCGACCGCAATCGACATTGCCGGAAACACGCCCCCTGCTGCAATGGATAAAGGCTAGAGCCCGCCCATTGGCATGTCAATTCGCGTGCCACTGCCGCTGCGCGCCCTGCTCGATGTCCCCCTTTTATGTGACTTGGTCTGCGCGCAGCGCCGCTTATGGTCCGCTGATGGAACTGGAGGGGCCGGTCCACTGCGCCGTCTTGAACCGTGCGCCAGGTCTGCGTTCCCGAAAACAGAGCGGAGGGTGCCATGAGACTCGATGAATATGCCGCGCACGACATGATCGGCCTTGCCGGGCTGATCCGGAGCAGAGAAGTCACCTCGGCTGAGTTGGTAGACTGCTGCTTGGGGGCAATCGAGGCCGTGAACCCGCACATCAATGCCGTGATCGGCCTCGTCCCGGAGGACCTGCGCGCGCAGATGGGGGGAGAAGGTCCGTTTGCGGGCGTGCCCTTCCTGATCAAGGATATTGTACTGCACATGGCGGGCATGCCCAACGAAGCCGGCAGTGCGCTGTGCGCCGGATTGGTGGCTGGCGAAGATAGCGAATTGATGGCGCGCTTCCGCCGCGCCGGGCTGGTGGTAGTGGGCCGGTCGGCAACACCCGAATTCGGCTATTGCTCGACGACGGAATCCCGCCGGTCTGGCCCGACCCGCAATCCTTGGAACACTGACTTGATGGCTGGCGGTTCGAGCGGCGGCTCCTCTGCGGCGGTCGCCGCTGGTGTCGTGCCGGCGGCTCACGCCAATGACGGCGGCGGCTCGATCCGTATCCCTGCGTCCTATACTGGCCTTGTCGGCATGAAGCCAACGCGCGGTCGCACCCCTGCCGGCCCAGACTATGGCGAACCGCTGAGCGGCCTCGGCATCGAACATGCCGTGACCCGCACGGTGCGTGATAGCGCGGCGCTGCTCGATGCGGTGCAAGGCGCTGATGCGGGCGCCCGCAACATCATAATGCCGCCGGCGCGGCCCTATCTGGAGGAAATCACCTCGCAACCGGGCCGCCTGCGCATTCGCTGGACCGACCAACCATGGTCGGACATCGCGGTCGACACCGACGTGAAGGCAGCGCTGGCCGGGGCGGTGTCGTTGCTGGAAAGCCTTGGGCACGAAGTCGATCATGGCAGGCCCGAGATCGATTACCCGGCCTTCTTCAAGGCGACCAAGATCTTCTGGACCGCTGGGGTGGCGAGCTGGATCGAGGGGGCGGCGGCGGCTACCGGGCGAACAATCAGCGACGAAACACTGGAGACGAGCACGCTGGCGTGCTGGGACTATGGCCGGGGCTTGTCGGCCCTTGATCTGCTCTGGGCCGAAGACTTCATGAACCGGGTCTCGCGCTCGGTTGCGCCCTTCTTCGTCAGCGCAGACATCCTCGTGACGCCGACCGTAGGCCGGATCGCGCAGCCCATCGGTTTCCTCGACGCCAACCGCGCGTCGGGGTGGACTGCCGACGAATGGACCGATGCGGTATTCGGCCATGCGCCCTTCACCGCCTTGTTCAACATGACGGGCCAACCTGCGATCAGCTTGCCGATCGGCACCGA
>JBIPOH010000297.1:0-4248 GCA_044379435.1 Novosphingobium sp. | reverse complement strand
CAGAACGGCGATGCGCTGGCCGAGCCATACTACCATGTCCTCCCGGAGATGTTCGACGGGCCTTACGGGACATATGTGCGGCTTGGGACCATTGCGGTCTTTGCCATGTTCCTGATCCTGATCGTCATGGGCGGATTGGCGATGTTTGCGCAGCTTTCGCAGATGATCCCCAACTAACCGGGCACGAACCTCTCCTCGCACTTGGACCAAGGTGGGCCCCGGGGGGCTCCAGGCACGGAGAGACTGTGATGACTGCTTTTGCAAAAGAGACCACGCCGGACATGCCGATCTCGGTGGCACAGCTGCGCATTGCCCGCGATCTGCACCAGGCCGAAGCCGCGCTCGACGAAGCGCTCGTGCGTCAGGCCCAGTTGCTCCAGACCATGATCGGCGCCCGGCGCGAGACCGGCGTCGGCCCATTTGTCGGCCAGGAGGCGCTCATGCGGCTGGTGAAGAGCCAGCAGGCGACGCTCGATGCCGGCGGTGAACTGGCCCGTGTCCATGGCCGCCTCAGCGCGATTGCGACCGAAACCTGCGGCGGCAATGATGCCTGCCCGCCGGCGGCGCTGCTTGAAGAAGCCGATCTTGCCGAAGCCGCCGCTGCGGCCCGCGCGGCCTGATGCCTGCCGGGACCGCTTGCAGGGGATCCTGATGCGCGATGGTCTGGCTGTGGATTCTTCGCCTGTCGCTGGTTGCCACCGTGCTGTTCGCGGCCCGCAAGGGAGACGAACCGGAACGGCTGGTGGCAATCGTGCTGCTTTCCACCTTCGCCCTGGATGTGGGCAACCACATGCTGTTCGGCGATCCGGCCTGGTACACGGTCAATCCGGGACATCTGGTGATCGATACCTGGGCCTTCTTCACCCTGCTCTGGGTGGCGCTCTACGCCAATCGCGGATGGCCGCTGTGGGTCTCGGCCTCGCAGGTGCTCGTCGTGCTCGGCCATATGGCGAAGTTGTGGGAAGTGGACATGGTGCGCCGGGCCTACTGGACAATGACGCAGATGCCTTTCCTGTTCCAGCTGGTCGTGCTGGCTATCGGCACCGCCGCGCATGTGGAGCGCCAGCGCCGAATCGGCCGCTACCATTCATGGAGGCTTGCATGAGCGCGCCCGCCGCATACTTTGGCGCATGCGCCGCTGCGACGGGACGGCGCGCATGACCGCGCGCCTTGTCCGCCGCCACGAACGCGCCCGTCGCCGCCCCTCTTTGCGCCGTTCGCCGCTGGTCGAGCAGGTGGCCGAGGCGTTGGCCGAGGAGTTGGCAGAGGAGTTGGCTGGGCAGATGGCTGGGCGGGAGCCCGAAGCCCCGGTGACCACGCAAGCCATCGGAGACTCCGCTGCGCAGCCTGCCGGCGGAAACGCGGCCTCGCTATCGTCGGCGCAGCATCTGGCCCCGGTGCCGATCACGGCGGAAGCGCGGCTTGCTTTCGCCCGCGAAGCGTATGCGATTCGCCGTCGGCGTGATCGCCACCTGCCGGCAGACCTGTTCGGCGAGCCGACATGGGATATCCTGCTAGACCTTTATGTCGCCACGCGGGAAAATCGCCCAGTGCCGACCACCAGCGCATGCATCGGGGCCGATGTACCGCCCACGACCGCGCTACGTTGGCTGCGCATTCTGGAGGCGAGGGGGCTGGTCGAGCGCGAGGAAGACGGGCACGATGGCCGCCGCACATTTGTCCGGCTTTCCGCTCAGGGGCTTGCCGCGATGGACGACTGGCTGCATGTGGCGCTGGCCACGCTCCATCACGCGGTTAGCACGATCCTGCGTCAGACCCCGCCGATGGCCGAAGCGGCGGAGTAGGCCGCAGACCAGGGGCGACCGCGCCCATGATGCTTGACCGGCGGGCTGATCCGGCATAATGGCGCGACGTCCCGAACGGTCATAGGCCAATCGGAGCAACAGAGCTGAACATTGCCGGTGCGCGGCAAGTGGGGCCTCGATGGCGGATTTCCGTTAATCGTCGGCCCTCCTTCTGTTTGGCCCAAGCATTTCCGAATCGAAGATGTTTCGAAGCGGGGGTGGGGCTGAGCAGTGTCGTAATCCGTCAAAGTAACCCGGTGGCGATTGCCCCGGGTGGAGCGTTTTCGGCTCATGCAGCAATATGGCGCGAGCCCCTGATGGGGCTGTGCCGATTGCTGGATGAGGGCAAACGCATTCACCCAGGTCTGCCGCGGCCACAACCTAGGTGAAGAGTCCTTCATGCCGACAATCAACCAGCTGGTCCGCAAGGGCCGCGAACCGCAGAAGACCAAGTCCAAGGTCCCTGCGATGGAACAGAACCCGCAGAAGCGCGGTGTCTGCACCCGCGTCTACACGACGACCCCGAAGAAGCCGAACTCGGCGCTGCGCAAGGTGGCCAAGATCCGCCTGACCAACAGCCGCGAAGTGATTTCGTACATCCCGGGCGAAGGCCACAACCTGCAGGAGCACTCGGTTGTGCTCATTCGCGGCGGTCGTGTGCGCGATCTTCCCGGTGTGCGCTATCACGTGCTGCGCGGCGTTCTCGATACCCAGGGTGTCAAGGACCGCAAGCAGTCGCGTTCGAAGTACGGCGCCAAGCGTCCGAAGTAAGTTTCATCTGGGATCGGAGCCGCCAGGCAGACCCGGCTGGGTCGGCCGCGTTCCGAAGGAGTAACGCATATGTCTCGTCGTCGTCGTCCCGAGAAGCGGGAGATCCTGCCGGATCCGAAGTTCAACGATCAGATTCTCTCGAAGTTCATGAACAACCTCATGCTCGATGGGAAGAAGTCGGTCGCTGAAAGCATCGTCTATGGTGCCATGGAAACCATGCAGACCCGCGCCAAGGCGGATCCGCTGCAGCTGTTCCACGATGCGCTCAACAACGTGAAGCCGCAGATCGAAGTGCGCAGCCGCCGCGTCGGTGGTGCGACCTATCAGGTCCCCGTCGAAGTGCGCGTCGAGCGTGCGCAGGCGCTGGCCATCCGCTGGCTCATCACTGCCGCGCGCAACCGCAGCGAAACCACGATGGCCGCGCGCCTCTCGGCTGAGCTGCTCGACGCTGCCAACAACCGTGGCAACGCGGTCAAGAAGCGCGAAGACACCCACCGCATGGCCGACGCCAACCGCGCCTTCAGCCACTACCGCTGGTAAGGCCCGGCGCTCAAGGGGGCGCTGGCCAGTCGAGAACTGGTCAGGCGTCCGTCTTGAAACGGTCACGCTAAAGACACTATGGGGCGGGTCGGAACCATCCGGCCCCTCCCGAACCCAAGGAACCTCCCATGGCCCGCAGCCATCCGCTCGAGCGCTACCGCAACATCGGCATCATGGCGCACATTGACGCCGGCAAGACCACGACGACCGAGCGCATCCTCTACTACACCGGCAAGTCCTACAAGATCGGCGAAGTCCACGACGGCGCCGCCACCATGGACTGGATGGAGCAGGAGCAGGAGCGCGGCATCACGATCACGTCGGCCGCCACGACCTGCTTCTGGAAGTCGGACAGCGGTAAGGGCGAAGACTACCGCATCAACATCATCGACACCCCGGGGCACGTCGACTTCACCATCGAAGTCGAGCGTTCGCTGCGTGTGCTCGATGGCGCGGTCGCTTGCTTCGATGGCGTCGCAGGCGTGGAGCCGCAGTCGGAAACCGTGTGGCGTCAGGCTGACAAGTACGGCGTGCCGCGCATGTGCTTCATCAACAAGCTCGACCGCACTGGCGCGAACTTCAAGTACTGCGTGCAGTCGATCATCGACCGCCTCGGTGCCAAGCCTGCCGTGCTCTACATCCCGATCGGGATGGAATCCGAGCTGCGCGGACTGGTCGACCTTGTTTATAACCGTGCGATCATCTGGAAGGACGAAGCGCTCGGCGCCGAATTCTTCTACGAGGAGATTCCGGCCGATCTGGCTGACGAAGCCGCGATCTACCGCCAGGAATTGATCGAACTGGTCATCGACCAGGACGATGACGCAATGGAAGCCTACCTCGAAGGCAACGAGCCCGACGTAGCGACGCTGAAGGCCTGCATCCGCAAGGGCACGCTGAACCAGTCGTTCGTTCCGGTGGTCTGCGGTTCGGCATTCAAGAACAAGGGCGTTCAGCCCCTGCTCGACGCGGTTGTCGATTACCTGCCTTCGCCGCTCGACATCGAAGACGTCCAGGGCGTCAAGATGGACAGCGACGAGAAGGACAGCCGTCCCGCCAAGGATGACGCACCGTTCTCGGCGCTGGCATTCAAGGTGATGAACGATCCGTTCGTTGGCAGCCTCACCTTCAT
>JBIPOH010000260.1:0-4834 GCA_044379435.1 Novosphingobium sp. | reverse complement strand
GGCACATTGCGGCGCTGCTTTTCGCGCTGCTGATGCTCGCGCTCGGCACGGGGCGCGCCGAGGCGGCAAGCTGCTTCTACGCAACATCGCAAGGCTCCACCGGTCCGGCCAACTGGGGCTCGTACTGCTGGCTCGATTTTTCGGGCTACAGCGATACGGCGGCCCGCTCCGGTGCCGGGCAAGCGATGTCCTATACGCTGCCCGATGGCACGCTGATGACCTTCACGCTCAGGATCAGCGGGGCGGCCATCAATGGCGCGCCTTCGCCTTCGTGGGGCGGTGCGGCGATTGGCAACACCGCGTTTCTCGGCATTGGCGGACGGCCGATCCTGTACCAGACAGCAGCAGGCACCACGACGGCTGAGATCAGCAACATCGTGCTGACCCCGCCCGCCGGTGTTTCGCAGATCACCAGCTACATGTTCGTGGCGGCAGACGGCGAATCCTCTAACGAGGGCGAATCGCTGACCTTCCAGACCAATGGCGGCAATTGGGTTGCGCTCGACAATGCCGGGCCGATCAGCGGCTCGCTCTATCCCAACAGTTCGGGCCTGGGGACGCAGACCTTCACCGTGAACGGCGTGGGCGGCACGGTGGGTGCGAACATCGTGGGATCGAGCACAGCGACCTCGCTGAACACCACGATTGTCGGCGGCGGCCTGCAGGGTGTGATGTTTGCGGTGCGCTTCGCCTCGATACGGCTCAACCTGCAGCTGACAGGCGCGCGCGCGGCGGCAGCGGACCAGTTCAGCTTCAGCATCAACGCCACCAATGGCGGGGCGACACTGGCGAGCGGCACGTCGAGCGGCACCGGCAACGGGCCGTTTACCGCTGCATCGCTGACCACGGCATCGGCGCTGCCGCTCACTTTGGCGCAAGCGATGGCGGCGGGCAGCGTCAATCCGCTGACGGACTATCGCTCCAGCCTGACCTGCACGAATACCGTGGGATCGAGTACGCCGCTGCCGAGCGGGGTAATCACCACCAGCTACAGCTTTGGCGCGCTGCAATTCGGCGATCTCGTCACCTGCACGTTCACCAATGCCGTGTTTCCGCATATGCGGCTGACCAAGGCGCTGGCCACGAGCGGGCGGCGATTCAACACCGACCAGTTCGTGATGAACATCAATCAGGGCTCCACCACGATTGCGACGACCACGACCACGGGCACGGGCGCGACGGTGGGCAATGCTTCCACGCCGCAGGCCATGGGCGCGGCAGGAACGGCCTATACCTTCACCGAGGTGGGCGCGGGAACGACGAGCCTGACGCAGTACACCTCGGTGATGACCTGCACGAATGCGTTCACCGGCTCATCGACGGCGCTGCCGACAACGGTGGGTAGTACGATCACGCCGCAGATGGGTGACGTGATTTCCTGCACCATCACCAACACGCGCCGCGCCACGAATGCGACGCTGACGCTGGTGAAGACATCGAGCGTGATTTCCGATCCGGTGAACGGCACGACCAACCCGAAGATGATCCCCGGCGCGATCGTGCGCTATTCGATCCTCGTTTCGAATACCGGGCCGACGGCGGTGGACAACAACACGGTGCTGCTGATCGATTCGCTGCCCAGCCAGATGCGCGTAGGCACCGCCGCGACGCCGACGTTCACGCAAGGCACGCCTACCAGCGGCCTGACGTTCAATGCCACCAACGATATCCGCTATTCGAGCGCGGCCACTGCGCCAACGACGTATGCGGGCTGCACCTATACGCCGACTTCTGCCTATGATCCGGCGGTGCGGTTCATCTGCGTGAACCCCAAGGGCACGATGGCGGGATCATCGGGCACACCGCCCAACTTCACCATCTCGTTCAGGGCGCAGATGCAGTAATCAGCCTTCGCAATCCAGCCAGCAGCCTTGGCCCCAGTTCCGGGCCTTGCAGCGGGTAGAGGAACGGCTCGATCACTTCAGCTTCCATCAGCAGCAAAGTGCCATCGGGGCCGCGCACGAGATCGATCCGCGCATAGAGCGGTGCGGGGAAGGGCAGACCGGCGATCACGGCCTGCGCCGCTGCAAGATCGGCGGGCGCCGGGGTGACGGCAGTGTCCCAGCCGCCATAGAGTGATTGCACGCGGTAGTCGCCCGGCGCGGGGCGCTTGATGAGACCGTGGCTGAATTGGCCATCAATAAAGATCAGCGAGTGTTCGCCTTCTTCCACGATGCCGGGGAGGAAGGGCTGGACGAGCGCGGCGTGGCCCATGCGCCAATCGGCGGCGGGCGGCGCATCGCGCGTGAAATCGAACTGGCCTTCGGCGCCTGCACCGACGCGGCGCTTCACCACGAGGCGGTCGCAGTGGAAGTGATCGAAGGCGGCCAAGATTTCGGCGCGGCCGGGATTGTCCAGCAGCAAGGTGGGGATCGTCGCGACACCGCGCGCGCCCAGTTCGGCCAGATAGCCCTTGTCGATGTTCCAGCGGACCACGGCGGGCGCGTTGTGGACGGGGACGCCCAGTGCGGCGATGGCGTCCAGCTTGGCGAGGAATGCCTCGCGGTGGTCCCAGTAATCCCACGGCGTGCCGATCAGTGCGGCATCGAACCCGGCGAATGCCTCCAGCGGGGCCTGCCAATCGATATCGGTGACGCTTTCGCCGGAGCGCAGCGCGGCGGTGAGCGCGGCCATCTGCTGATCATGTTCAAAGGCATCGGCGCGGCGATTGAGCGCGCCGGGCAGCGTGGTGCTGCAGGCGAGGAAGGCGATTTTCATGGGGTGGTCCTAAGGGCCGGGTCTTTCAGGGGCGCGTCGAACCGCGCACGACGAGGCGCACCGGCACGCGGCGCGGGGTTTCCGCCTCACCGGCCATGGCGGCGAGCAGGCGTTCGACGAGGCGTGCGCCGGCGGTTTCGAAATCGGATTCGATGGTGGTGAGTGGCGGGGTGGACCATGCGCCCGCCCGCACGCCATCGAAGCCAACGATGCCGATCTGATCCGGAATGCGGTATCCGCGCCGGTCCAGCTCCTTGAGCGCGCCGAGCGCGATTTCGTCGCTGACGGCGAAGATCGCATCGAACGGCTCGCCGCTTTCCGCCAGCGCCGCGGCGGCGAGGCGGCCTTGCTCTTCGCGTGCAAGGCCGCGATCGATGCGCTGGAGCACAGGTTCGCGCCCCGCATCGCGCATGGCGGCGGCATAGCCGTCGTAGCGTTCCTTGAACTGGCGCTGGGGCGAGGTTTCGGAGCCGATGCAGACGATCTTTTCGTAGCCGCGCACCAGCATGTGACGCACGGCGAGCGCGGCGCCCGCTTCGTTGTCGCTGCGCACCCACGGGAAGGCGTCGCTCGGCGCACCCCAGCACACCCAGTTGGTGGCGGGATCAAGCTCGCCGAAATAGTCCCATGCAGGGGTGTTTTCGCTCGTGCCGATGACGATCATGCCATCGGCCTTGCGGCGTTCCTCGTAGTGGCCCCAGAAGTTTTCCGGGCTGTCCTGGAAGGAGACGAGCACTTCGTAGCCGCGCGCGGAAGCTGCCGCGCACGTGCTGCCCAGGAGGGCGAAGTAGAACGGATTCAAGTCCTTGCGGTCTTGCCCCGCGCGGCAGATCATCACGACGGCCAGCGTACCGGTCTTGCCCCGGCGCAGGCGGGCTGCGTTTTCATTGACCTGATAGTTGAGGCGCGCGGCGGCGGCGATCACGCGCTGGCGGGTGGGTTCGCTGATCGAGGTATCGCCTGCCAGCGCGCGGCTGACGGTGGACTGGCTGACGCCTGCTTCTTCCGCCACATCGAACGAGGTGACGCGCGTGATGCGGCGAGTGGTGTCGGTGGTCTGCGGCATCTAGCGGAAGTTGTCCTTGGCGCTGCGCAGGGCGGCGAATGTTTCGACGGCTGTTCCGCCGCCCCAGCGGGCCTGCAGCGCCGGATCATCGGCGCGCAGGAAGGGATTGGTGGCAAGCTCGCGGCTGAGCCGGGTGGGCACGGTCCACTCGTCGCGGCTCCGCTTGTCCGCGATCTCAGCGGCATAGGCGGCGAGTGCGGCGTTGTCAGGATCGGCGTGAAGGGCGAACTTGGCGTTGGAGGCGGTGTATTCGTGCGCGCAGTAAAGCGTGGTTTCGGCAGGCAGCGCCTTCACGCGGCTGAGGCTGGCCCAGAACTGATCGGGCGTGCCTTCGAACATGCGGCCGCAGCCCAGCGCGAACACGGCATCGCCGACGAAAGCGAGGTCGGCTTCCGGGAGGTGATAGGCGCAGTGGCCCATGGTGTGCCCGCCCACATCGATGACGTTTGCTTCGTAGGCTCCGAACGGAACGGTATCGCCTTGCGCGACCGTGCGGTCGATCCCGGCGATGCGCGCGGCGTCCGCTGCGGGGGCCACGATCGTGCAGCCTGTTGCGGCCTTTATCGCCTCGTTGCCGCCCGCGTGATCAGGGTGCCAGTGGGTGTTCCAGATCTGCGTGATCGTCCAGCCCTTGGCCCCCGCCTCGCGCAAGTAGGCTTCGGCATCGGGCGTATCGATGCACGCGGTCTCGCCGCTCGCGCTATCGTGCAGCAGATAGCCGTAATTGTCTGACAGGCAGGGGAACTGGTGGACTTCAAGCGTCATGGTGTCTCTCGGGCATCCTTGGCGGGGAGCCTAGCCGAGTGCGCGCCGCAATGCAAAAGCCCGCCCGGTTCGCTCCGGACGGGCCTTTGTGTTTCTTCGCGCGGCCCCGTCACGGGAGTAAATCCCGTGACGTCAGACGGCGCTGCAGGCCGCTGGCCGGGCTGCGCGCCGGGCGGCAGACAAGGCTACCGTTTGCTTCGCAAACGTCGCTTGTCTGCCTGCGCGCAGCCTTACTGCTTGGCCTTCAGCGCGGCGCCGAGGATGTCGCCGAGCGAAGCGCCGGCT
>JBIPOH010000259.1:0-4835 GCA_044379435.1 Novosphingobium sp. | reverse complement strand
CACCAGCGAAGACATCGACCATGTCGGCGGGCTGGTCACCGACCTGCCGAGCGACAGCGGCATGGCGGCAAAAGTCCTCGCCAATGCCGAGCAGTCTTCCGCCATTCGCGCGCTGGCGCCCGTGTTCGCGCAGAAGCTGGCGCCGCCGCTGCCCGCGCTGGAGGGCACCTCGCAGTATGGCGGGATTGCGCCGGGCGTTGCCGCTGTGAGAACACCGGGGCATCTGGCAGGCACGCAGATGATCTATGTCCGCCTGCAAGACGGGCGCGAATACCTGTTTGCGGGCGATTGCGCGCCGATGCGCCGCAATGTCGATTGGCAGGTGCCGCGCTCGCGCTATTCGGCCGAGTGGAAAGGCCGCGAGGACCGCGCGGCAACCCTCGGCTGGATCAAGGGGCTTGCGCAACTCAAAGCGCAGGAGCCCGGCTTGACGATTGTCTATGGCCACGATTTTGGCTGGCTGCTGGACCCCGTGAATGGACCCCACATTCCGGCGGCGGCAGCTTCCGCAAAGGTTCCAGCAGCTCGGGCCGCCCCGCAATGATGCCCGCACTGATGCGTTGCGTGCAGGCACCGGACATGTCCCAAATGACGCTGGCAAAGACTGGGCAAGCGGCGTAAAGCGCAGCGCGTTTTGACAGGCCGCACGGCATGCGTGGGGACCGGTGCACAAGGAGCCGCGGGTGAATTACGATCAGGTTTTCGACTCCGCGATCGAGCGTCTGCATACCGAGGGCCGTTACCGCGTCTTTATCGATATCCTGCGCAACAAGGGTGCCTATCCCAATGCGCGGTGCTTTGCCGGACACAATGGCCCCAAGCCGATCACGGTGTGGTGCTCCAACGATTATCTTGCGATGGGCCAGCACCCCAAGGTCATCGGCGCGATGGAAGAGGCATTGCACGATGTCGGCGCAGGCTCCGGCGGCACGCGCAATATCGGTGGCAACACACACTATCACGTCGATCTGGAAGCTGAGCTGGCCGATCTCCACGGCAAGGACTCCGCGCTGCTGTTCACTTCGGGCTATGTCTCGAACGATGCCACGCTCTCCACGCTCGCCAAGATCCTGCCGGGCTGCGTGATCTTTTCCGATGAACTCAATCACGCCAGCATGATCGCCGGCATCCGCAATTCAGGCGCGGAAAAGAAGGTGTTCCGTCACAACGACGTGGAGCATCTCGAAGAACTGCTGGCCGAGACCGATCCGGCAGTGCCCAAGCTGGTCGCGTTCGAAAGCGTCTATTCGATGGACGGCGATGTCGCTCCGATTCATGCGATCTGCGATCTTGCCGAAAAGTACAACGCTCTCACCTACATTGACGAGGTGCACGCCGTCGGGATGTACGGCGCGCGCGGCGGCGGCATTTCCGAGCGTGACGAAGCCGCCCACCGCATCGACATCATCGAGGGGACGCTGGGCAAGGCGTTTGGGGTGATGGGCGGCTACATCGCGTCCGACGCGCGGGTCATCGACGTGATCAGGAGCTATGCGCCAGGCTTCATCTTCACCACCTCGCTCTCGCCGGTTCTGGCGGCAGGCGTGCTGGCAGCGGTCCGGCACCTCAAGGCCTCCAGCGTTGAGCGCGAAGGCCAGCAGGCAGCAGCTGCATTCCTGAAGCAGGCCTTTGCCGATGCGGGGCTGCCCGTCATGCCTTCCACCACGCATATCGTGCCGCTGATGGTGGGCGATCCGGTGCGCGCCAAGAAGGTGAGCGATATCCTGCTCGCCGAATACGGCGTCTATGTGCAACCGATCAATTATCCCACCGTGCCACGGGGTACCGAACGGCTGCGCTTCACACCCGGCCCGGCGCACACCGAAGCCATGATGCGCGAGCTGACCGGCGCTCTGGTGGAGATCTGGGCGCGGCTGGAACTGGACATGCGCAAGGCGGCCTAAGCGCTACACTGCGCGCCAGCGCCGCGCTGGCCTTGGCAAGAGGTTCGCCGCGCGGCTCTGCTCCCCACCGCTCCGGCGCATGATAAAAGGCCCCGCAATCGCTTGCGGGGCCTTTCGTTTGCGACCCGGATTGGCCCGGTGTTACATGCTGTCAGCGCAGCGAGACGACGTTGTCGCTCACGCGCGGATCGCGGCGATCACCGCGATACTGGCTGGCCATCGGCTCGTCCGAAACTTCGAACACGTCTGTCTCACCAAAGCCGTTGAATGCGGTCTTCATCGCCGCCCCGTAGGCTCCAAGCATGCCGATCTCGATGAAATCGCCAGCCTTGATGTCCGTGGGCAGGGCGAACGGCCCTTCCATGCGGTCCATGTCGTCGCAGGTCGGACCCCAGAAGCTGAAGCCTTCGGTTTCGGTCTCGCCGTCCTCGTTCGCTGCGCTTTCACGCAGCAGGCGGACGGGAAAACGCCAGCCCACGTGCGCTGCATCGAACAGCGCACCGTAGGCACCGTCGTTGATGTAGAGCTCGGTCCCGCGGCGGCGTTCGACGCGCACGATCATCGAGTTGTATTCGGCGCAAAGCGCACGGCCCGGCTCGCACCACAGCTCGGCCGAATAGGACACCGGCAGCGATTCGTAGGTGCGGTCGATCACGCCGAAGTAGTCCTCCAGCGGGGGCGGCTCCATGCCGGGGTAGATCGACGGGAAGCCGCCGCCAACATCGATGATGTCGACCGTGACCGAGGCATCGACGATGGCCGCGCGGACGCGCTCCAGAGCCTGCACGTAGGCGTGCGGGCTCATCGACTGGCTGCCAACGTGGAAGCACACGCCGAGCGAATCGGCGACCTGACGCGTGGCCTGCAAAAGTTCAGCAGCGCCCGTAAGATCGCAGCCGAACTTCGAAGCAAGGCTGAGCTCCGAATACTCGGACGAGACGCGCAGACGTACGCACAGCGTCAGATCTTCGGGCAGCACGCCGCCGTTGGCCGCCGTCGTGGCTTCGCCGATCTTTTCCAGCTCCTCGATCGAATCGAGGCTGAACACGCGCACGCCGTGATCGCGATACGCTTCGATAATCGCGCTCGGCGTCTTGACCGGATGCATGAAGCACAGCGTGGCATCAGGCAGTGCGGCGCGGGCCATGCGCACTTCGGCAATCGAGGCCACGTCATAATGCGTGATCCCGGCGTCCCACAGCACGCGGAGCAGTTCCGGCGAAGGATTGGCTTTTACCGCATAAAGCGAGCGCCCCGGAAACTTCTCGACGAAGAAACGGGCAGCGCGCGCCGCAGCGTGCGGACGGTTCAAAATGGCGGGTTGGTCAGGCGCGAATGCGCCAGCTACAGCCAATGCGTCAGGATGGATGTGCAACTCAAGGGACCCCCAAACGGAAAATTGCGACAAAGCTGCCTTGCGGTTTGGAAGTCCCCATGGGGCAGCGGGGGCGGTAATAGCCCCCCTCCCCTGAACATCAAGTGAAAAAAAGGGTAGTTCACGATGCTGTCACAAAGCTGAAACATTTTTGCCCGGCTGCGCGGAAACCTTAGGCATTCAGCGTATCGGCCAGCGCTCGCCAGGCCGGAAGCGAGTGCGGATCGTTTGCGCCATTGGCCGCTGTGGGATGCGAGGCGAATCGCGCGATCACCATTTCGGCCAGTGGATCGATCCACAGCGTCTGCCCGTGGATGCCGCGTGCGCTGAAACAGCCATGATTGTCGTGGGCGTGCCACCACTGGCTGCCATAGCTCCAGCCGGAAAGCAGCGGGTAGGCCGCCTTGTGAAAGCGGTCAGGATCGCCGCCCTGCCGCATGCGGTCAATATCCGCCTCGGGGATCACGCCCAGCCCGCCAAGCCGCAGCGCCTCGCCAAAGCGGGCAAGGTCTTCCAGCCTCAGGTTAAGCCCGCCGCCGGCAAAGGGCGAACCGACCTCGTCCACGATCATGTCGGCATCGCCAAGCATGCCCAGCGGCTGCCACAGACGCTCCGAAAGAACCTGCGTGAAGGGCTTGCCTTCCGCGCGCGTGATCAGCCAGGCCAACACATCGGTGTTGGGTGTGCGATAGACAAACTGCTCACCATGCGTACCGGCGCCTGCAACCGTGGTCAGATAATCCCACAGATTGTGCGGACCGGTATAGCTGGCGGGCCGAGGAGTGAGGCCAAGCGCGGCGCTGTAGGCCCCGATCCCGGAGTTGGGATTGCCATACTCCTCGGAGAAATCGAGCGCGGTGGTCATGTGCACGACCTGACCGATGGCCGCGCTGCCAAACCCACTGGGGGCAAGTTCGGGCAGGACGCTTGTGATCGGCGCGGCGAGATCGATCCGCCCCTCCCCCACCAGCATCTGCACCAGCGTGCCCACGAAGCTCTTCGTGACGGAAAAGGCTATGTGCCGCGTCTCGGGCCCGGTGACGCCGAACCATTTCTCGAACACGACCTCGCCCCTGTGGAGGACCAGAATTCCGTCTGTAAAGGCGCTTAGCAGCGATTCCTCGAATGATATCTCTGTCTCAGCCCCCAGCGGAGTGAAGCGGACGCTGCCCAGATCCGCACGTAGGGCGCGGGGAAACGGCGTGCCCTCCCCTCCGGCGGCAACCCGCGCGGTGGGGCAGAAGCTGCGCATGTTGGAATAGGACCAGCGGATCATCGGAAAGCGCATGTGATCGGCGCGGGCGGCGAGAATGCGCTTCTCCGATGGCGGCGGCGCACCGACCATCCAGCCCATCGCTACCGGGTCGCTCGTCACGCCATCAAGAACTTCGCCTGCCATTCGCTCTCTCCGTTTTCTCGTTTGCGGAGAAGATGCCTCAGGAAACGCGATCCCGGAAGGCCTCCCATGAAAAACGCTTCACGCATTCAAGGCTGTCGGTCTCGCTGTCCCACAGCCAGATCGAGGGTAGCGGCACGCCGTTGAAGGTCGTGGTCTT
>JBIPOH010000256.1:0-4877 GCA_044379435.1 Novosphingobium sp. | reverse complement strand
TGCTGCGCCACGGGCGGCCGGCATTCCTCTCGGTGGTCGCCATCGTTCCCGATAACGACTACAGCCTGCTGCAGCGCGAGCCCAACTATGTCGCCACGCTGCGCTATCTGGATGGTTCGATCCTTGCGAAGATGGGCACGGATCTGGTGCTGCGCGATATCAGCTTCGTGCCGGGCGAAGCGCAGATCGGCGGGGCCAATGCGGTGCCGCTTATCACGGCGTTCGGGGAGCGCATCGGCTGGATCACCTGGACGGCCAAGGTGCCCGGCCCCAAGATCCTGGAGCGCACCGCGCCGGTCCTCGCCATACTCATCCTGTTCTTCCTCGGCGTCGTCGCGGGCGGTGCAGTGATCGTGCGGCGCATGCGCATG
Source organism: Novosphingobium sp. (assembly GCA_044379435.1). Classification (GTDB taxonomy): domain Bacteria; phylum Pseudomonadota; class Alphaproteobacteria; order Sphingomonadales; family Sphingomonadaceae; genus Novosphingobium. The sequence continues at coordinate 4,506 of JBIPOH010000256.1, read as the reverse complement.
ACCGCGAATGAACTGAAGGCCAGCGAGGCACAGGCCCAGCACAACGCGCTGCACGATGCGATGACCGGCTTGCCCAACCGCGTCTATTACATGCAGCGGCTGCGCGCGCAGCTGGGCGGGCTGATCGAAGGCGAGGGGGAGGGCAACCTCTTCGTCGCCTATATCGACATCGATGGCTTCAAGCTGGTGAACGACACGCTGGGCCACCACGTGGGCGATGAACTGGTACGGCAGGTTGCGCACCGCTTGCGCGCCGGGCTGCCCCGCGATGCCTTTATCGCGCGGTTCGGGGGCGATGAATTCGTGCTGCTGCACGCCAGCAGCGATGGTGCGCGCGCGGCAGACTGGCTGGGCAGCCGGATCATGAAGCTGATGCGCCAGCCCTTCGTGATTTCGGGCAATACGCTGGAAGTCTCGGTCAGCTGCGGGATCAGCTGGGGGCCGGAGCAGAGCGAGGACCCCGGCGAGCTGCTGCGCCGCGCCGATATCGCGCTCTACCGCGCCAAGCAGCGCGGGCGGGGCCGCTATCGCCGTTTCACGCCCGATATGGATGCGAGCGTGAAGCTGCGGCGCGAGTTGGAAATGGAGCTGCGCCTCGCGATCAACCGGGGCGAGCTTTCAGTCGCCTATCAGCCCGTGGTCGATACTGGCACTGGCGCGATTGGCGGGTTTGAGGCCCTGCTGAGGTGGAACCACCCGGAGCGCGGCGAGATCCGGCCTGATCTGTTCGTGCCGATTGCCGAACAGAGCGGCCTGATGATCCCGCTGGGCACATGGGTGTTGCGCCACGTTTTCACCGAATGCCGCAGCTGGCCTGCCTGCGACATCTCGGTCAATCTCTCGCCGTTGCAGATCATGGCGGGCGATTTCCTGACTGTTCTGGCCGGGCTGCTCGAAGAGACGGGGATGGACCCGCAGCGGCTGGTGTTCGAAGTGACCGAAGGCGTCATGCTCGATCGCAGCGCGCATGTGATGGGCGTGCTGCGCGAACTGAACCGGATGGGCATCCGCGTTGCGCTGGATGATTTCGGGATCGGCTATTCCTCACTGTCCTATCTGCGCTCGTTCCAGTTCGACCGGATCAAGATCGACCGTTCGTTCGTGCAGAACATCGAGCGCGACCGCGATGCGCATTCGATCCTTTGCGCGATCACCACGCTGGGCAAGACGCTGCGCATGAAAGTGGTTGCCGAGGGCGTGGAGACCGAAGTGCAGCGGCTGCTGGTGCAGGCGGCGGGCTGCGAACTGGTGCAGGGCTATCTGTTCTGGGCGGCCATGCCCGCAGCACAGGCCCGCGCGCTGCTGGCCGAGCCGCGTGCGGAAGAGGCGCTGCGCCGCGCGTCCTAAGGCTTCTCGGGTAAAACCAACATGTCGGATGCCTGCCACGCGGGCGCAACGCTCACGGTGAACTCCAGCCGCGTTTCCGCATCGATCCGGTGCGGCACGCCGGGCGGCAGTAGCACTGTCGCGCCTTGCGCCACGTCCTGCACTTTGCCCCCGATGGTGACACGGCCCTTGCCGGCGCTGACGACCATCACTTCGGTGCCCTCGCGCGTCACCGTCATTGGGATCGACGCGCCTTTCTGCAGCACGAAGCGCGCGATGCTGATCGCCTCGGAGCGCTGGGGCGCCGTGCGGCCGACAAGCTCTTCGACCGCGACGGGCTGCACCAGCGCGGGCTTCGGAGCCGCGCTTCCGGCCGGGCGGCTGGCGGAATCGTCACGCGTCAGCTCAGTGATCTCGGCAGCGAACTTCGGGTAGAGCCTGACCAGTTCGTCGCGGTAGCCGGGCTCGTAGTCGTCGTATTCAAAACCGGGAGAGAGGGTGTTGCCGCCGAAGCTGTAGGCCGTTTTCGCATCGCCGATGGGGCGCGCACCCATCCAGGTGCCGCGGGGCACGAGGATCTGCGGCTCCTCACCCTTCAACACATTGCTGCCCCAGATACGCGTTTCGCCGCGCCCATCGGGGTAGAGCAGCAGGATCTGCGCAGGCGCGCCGCCATAGAAGTGCCACATCTCGTCAGTGGCGAGACGGTGCAGTGCGGAAAAGTCGCTGCGCGTGAAGAGTGCGTAAATTGCCGTGTAAGCCCAGCGCTTGGTGGGGTAGCGCTCCGCCAGCGCGCCTTCGATCACGTCGTCGCTCTTGTGCGTCTGCAGGAACCACGGCCCTTCGTGGGGAATGTTCTGCATCTTGAAATGATCGATGATCGCCTTTGCGTCGGCGGGCAACGGTGCGGCGATGGCTGGTACAGGGGCAGGTGCCGAGGCGGGTGCAGGTTCGGCCGCTGCGGGGAGAGACCACAACAGTGCGGATGCGGCGATAAGTGGTTTGATCATGGGCGCGGGTGTTGGCAAATCATCGCAGGCTTGCCTACCCGAATTGGGCGTTCAGCCAGCCTTGGCAGCGGCCTTGGCGCTCGCCGTCACGGTGCGCGGATAGATGAAACCTTTGGCCGCGCTCGGGCGCAGGCCCAGCGAACGGGTCGGCGCGTACCACACGCGAACCTGGCTCCAGTCACCGGCGGGCGAAACATCCACCGCCATCACGCCGCGTTCGACCATGCCGGGGCCGGACCAGTTGGCGTGGTTGATGAGGATGTGGCGATCATCGATGATCTTGTTGACCACGGCGACGTGGCCATAAGGCATTGCGCGGGTACCAGCGAAAGCGAGGACAGCGCCTGGCTTGGGCTGCTGGCCGCGATCATAACGGCCTTCGGCATTGCCCCACCAATCGCGCGCATTGCCGCTGATCTGCACGTCCGAAACCTGCCGCGCATACGCCACACACTGCAGCCGCGCCTGCGCCGCCGAGGGCAGCGCGAAGAGCGAAAGGAGAGCGATAACAGCGGCGACCACGTTTTTGTGCATACGCAGCATATCTAAGGATTGCGGCCGATTCGAGGAGTCCGGGGCCTTTCCGTTCATCCTGCCGCAATCACCGTTCATCCCGAGTCCATGTGGAGCTGTGGAAAAAATCACAGCGAGGCGGGTTTAGGGACCTCGGAACATCTTCCCCTCCTCCGTGCGGGGGAGGCCGGGTAGGCGGCGCCTTGTTTGCCGGAGAGGCCGAAGCTGCTCCCCAACCCTATCCGCCGCGGAAGGCCATTAGCGATCAGGGCTGAAGGATCGCGGAGTCGAAGATGACCTGCTCCTCAATCGCCATTCCGCTCCGGAGGCGAAACCGGTCCACACCGAGATACGTGCGGTGCGACCCATGGAGTGTGACCGAGGCTTCCCACGCAATGTAGAGCCTGTCGCCATGACCTGCGCAATCGAGCGGGGTGACGACCAGATTTTCCATCGTGGCCAACATGCCTTCCATTACGTCGATATACTCGTGCCCGGAGAATTTTCCCGCGCCGGTGAAGTCGATAGACGCATCCGGGGCAATGAGTTCGGGCACGCGAAGCCCCGAGGGTGCCGCCCAGAAGGACTTGAAGCGATTAAAGAAGTCCTGGTGTTCGGGGGAGAGGAAGGCTGCAGGTCCGTCGTTCATGGTGCGCTCCGCTACGGTGGCTGGGGATTGTCGTGTCCTGAGTCAAGAAATACGTGCGGAGCGCACATATCGTCAAGTTGAAAAATGTGCGGCGTGCACATATGGTTCGAATGATGTTGGACCGAACCACCAACCTGCTCGGCGCTGTCGGGCTTGCTGTCGCAGACCGGATCGAGAGCGCCGCGCGCGCGATCCTGAGCCACGCCGGCGAGACGCCGGCCGCAGTGGTGGTGATTGGTTATGGCCTCGGCCCTTCCAACGACCAGTTGCGGCGCATTCTGGGCCTGTCTCACCCTGGATGTGTGCGACTGGTGGACCGGCTGGTGGCGGACGGTCTGGTTGAGCGCCGCCCGGGACGCGACAAGCGTGCGATCGCGCTGCACCTGACAGGGAAAGGCATGGTGCTGCGCGAGGAATTGCTGGTCGGGCGGCTGGCCGCGATCAGGCCGCTTCTGACCCCGCTGACCGGCGATGAGCAGAACACCTTCGCAGTGCTGCTGCACAAGATTCTGGCCTCGATGGAGACGACAGACGCCGAGCGCTGCACGCTGTGCAGGCTTTGCGACAACCGCGTTTGCACCGATTGCCCGATTCCGGCTGACTTTCGAGAGTAGGCCTGCCCCAGTCGCGCCGCAACGGCCAACCTAACGAAAAAGGCGCCCGGTTTCCCGGACGCCCCTTTCGGCTCGCGCTGATCGGAGAGATCAGGCGCTGTAGTACATGTCGAACTCGACGGCCGAGGGCGTGGTTTCCCAGCGCATCACTTCGGGCCACTTGATTTCGATATAGGCTTCGATCTGGTCCTTGGTGAACACGCCGCCCTGGAGGAGGAAGTCGTGGTCAGCGGCCAGCGAGTCCAGCGCTTCACGCAGCGAACCGCAGACGGTCGGCACTTCGGCGAGTTCGGCCGGCGGCAGATCGTAGAGGTTCTTGTCCATGGCTTCGCCCGGATGGATCTTGTTCTTGATCCCGTCGAGGCCGGCCATGAGCAGCGCGGCGTAGCACAGG
>JBIPOH010000034.1:0-16386 GCA_044379435.1 Novosphingobium sp. | reverse complement strand
CATGCCGAACGCGCCCACGGTCAGGTAGTTCTGCCCGAAGGTGGCCGCTGCGCGCAGCTCCTGCGTGTACTGCTTAGTGTTGGCGCGCTGGAAGAAAACAGTGCCGCCTTCATAGCAGGTCACACTCTGCGCAGGCGCCGGGCATGGGCCGGGCGCGCGCGGAATACCGTCTTCGACGTAAGGGAACTCGGGCACACTGAGGCCCTGTTCGATGTAGAACTTCTTGAGGCTCTGGAAGTCGGTCACCGAAGTCACGTCGAACGCGCCAAGCTTGGCATCCAAGCGCAGTGTCGCGCCAAACACCTTGCGGTCGACAAACGCGTCGCCGGTGCCCGCCGTGCGCCAGGGATTGCCGCCCTGCGAAGGGGTGATGGCCGGATTGGCATAGCCGTTGCCAGTGGTGCCGACCGTGCCCCAATAAGCGCATGGCGTGTTGGGGCCGAGGAATTCGCCTTGGAACTGCGCGTTGGGGCAGGTCGGCTCGAGCGAATAGAGCCCGGCCTGCCGCTCGCGGTCCGCTTGCGTGTAGCGCACCGTCAGCTTGGCCTTGAAGTCCGCGCTCGGCTTCCAAAGCAGGATGCCGCGCAGCGCCCAATGGTTGTCCGCGCCGCGGTCCGGCTGGCCGGGGGTGATGTTCTTGATATAGCCATCATCGCGCACATACTGCCCCGAAACGCGCGCCGTCAGCGTGTCGGACAGTGCACCCGAAAGCGCGCCCTCCACGATCGACTGGTTGAAGCTGCCATAGGTACCCGAGATATAGCCGTCGAGCTGCTCGGTCGGCTGCGCGGAAAGGAACTGCACCGCGCCGCCCGTGGCATTGCGGCCAAAAAGCGTACCCTGCGGCCCGCGCAGCGCTTCGACGCGCGCCAGATCGAAAATGGGGAAGCTCGCCGTGGTGATCGACGAGGTATAGGCATCGTCCTGATAGACCGCGACCGGCGGTTCCTGCTGATCGCCGTAGTCGTTCTGCGAGACGCCGCGGATGTTGTAGACCACCTGGCTCGAGCCATAGGCGTTGAACTTGAGGTTCGGGATCGCGCGGACAACATCGGTCGCGTTGACGATGTTGAGCGACTTGATTTCCTTGGCGCTGAGCACGCTGACGGCAATGCCCACATCATTCAGCTTCTGCTCGCGGCGCTGCGCCGTGACGACGATCTCGCCGGCCTGTTCGGCAGTGGCTGCCTCTGCATCCTGCGCGGTCTGCGCAGCAACGGGCGAGGCCAGCAGACCCAGCGAAAGCGCAGCAAGGGCCGAGCCCGCCTGCATGGCTTGGCGGATGGTGTTCGTGTTCGTGATGTTCATGTTCTTTCTCCCCGGAGGACAGCGTCCCTCCCGCTTCTCCAGATGTGCAAGGCCTGCCTCAAGGCCGGGAGGCGCGCAAGCGCATGCACCGCGCGCCAAACCGAAGTTTGCCGCGCGGTGCATAACTGCAACAATATTTTCAGAGACTTAGACCGGAGAGCTGGAGCGGAATATAGCTAATAGTATCCATAAGATATTGGAATAGCTCCTGTCACCCCTCCAGAAACAGCTCGGCTGCCGCATCGATGATCGCATCGGCATCGAGCCGGTACGTGCGATACAGGTCGGGCAGGTCGCCGGTCTGGCCGAACCGGTCGACCCCCAGCGGGCTGACACGCATACCCTTGACCGCGCCCAGCCACGAGAGCGCCGAGGGCGATCCGTCGATTACAGTCACCAGCCCCGCGTTCGGCGCGAGGGCACCAAGAAGCGTGTCGACATGACTGGGATCCGGCTTTTTCCCCGTCCAGCGCGCTGCCCGCCGCGCCGACCAGCCCCGGTGCAACAGATCGGGCGAGGTCACGTTGAGCAGGCCGAGACCCGGCAGGTCTTCCACTAGCGTCTCCCACGCCGAGATAGCCTCGGGCGCGATGGCGCCGGTAAACACGATGGCCGCCTCTGCCCCCGCTGCCGGACGCTTGAGCCAGTACGCCCCCTTCAGCGCATCGGCCTCCCAGCTCTCATCCTCGCGAACGACCTGCGCGATCGAACGCGTGCTGAGCCGCAGATAGACCGAAGCACCATCAGGCTTTTGCATATGATCAAAGGCATGGCGCATCATCAGCGCCACTTCATCGGCGAAGGCCGGTTCGAAGTAATCGAGGTTCGGCTGGCCCATTCCGATCAGCGGTGTGTTGATCGATTGGTGCGCCCCGCCTTCCGCGCCCAGCGTCAGTCCTGAAGGCGTGCCCACCAACAGGAACCGCGCATCCTGATAACAGCCGTAATTCAGCGCATCGAGCCCGCGCGCAATGAATGGATCGTAGACCGTGCCGACCGGCAGCAGCCGGGTACCGAAGTGCGGCGCCGCAAGGCCGAACGCTGTCAGCACAAGGAAGAAGTTCGTCTCGGCGATCCCCAGTTCGACATGCTGCCCGGCCGAATTGCCCACCCACTTCTGCGCGGAGGGAATGCGCGCGGCCTGAAACACGTCTTTCAGTTCGCTGCGGCGAAACAGCCCGCGCCGATTGACGAAACCGCCGAGGTTGGTGGTCTGCGTCACATCGGGCGCGGTCGTCACGATCCGGTCGCCCAGCGGATCGCCGGGCCGGGCAAGGTCCATCAGGATGCGCCCGAAGGCGCTTTGCGTGGACTGTTCCTCTCCTTCCGGCACCGGCAAGCGCGCAGGCACCGGGATCGCCGGCGGGCTGTGCTCAGGAGGCTTCACCGCCAGCGCGCTGCGCTCGACAAAGGCCCTGAGTTCAGCCGCAACGTTGTCTCCCAGCCCGCCCCACGGCTCCCACTCCGAACCCTCGGCAATGCCCATGCTCGCGCGCAGACCTTCGATCTGCGGCGTGTTCATCATGCCGGAATGGTTGTCCTTGTGCCCCGCCAGCGGCAGGCCATAGCCCTTCACGGTATAGGCAATGAACAGTGTCGGCTTCTCGTCGTTCGCTTGCCCAAAGGCCTCCACCAGCGTCTCGGCGCAGTGCCCGCCAAGGTTGGTCATCAATTGCGCCAGCGCGGCATCGTCAAAGCTCTCGATCAGCGCGCGGGTCTTGGGCAGGTCGCCCACGTCCCTCAGCAACCGCTCGCGCCACGCCGAACCGCCCTGATAGGTGAGCGCGGCGAACTCGGCATTGGGGCAATTGTCGATCCAGTCTTCCAAAGCCGCCCCGCCGGGACGCGCAAACACCGCCTGCTGCAGCTTGCCGCTTTTCAACGTGATCACCCGCCAGCCGCAGGTCTCGAAGATATCGTCGAACCGGCGGAACATGCGGTCCATCGTAGTCGCATCCAGCGATTGCCGGTTGTAGTCGACCACCCACCAGCAATTCCTGATATCGTGCTTGTAGGCCTCGATCAGGCATTCATAGATGTTGCCCTCATCCAGCTCGGCATCGCCCATCAGCGCGATCATCCGGCCCGCATCCGCCTCGGCCATGTGCCCCTGCGCAATGCAGTAATCCTGCACCAGACTGGCAAACGCGGTGATCGCGACGCCCAGCCCGACCGAGCCGGTCGAGAAATCCACCGGGATCTGGTCCTTGGTCCGCGAGGGATAGCTTTGCATCCCGCCCAGACCGCGAAACCGCTGCAATTGCTCCAGCGACTGGTTGCCCAGCAGATAATGAATCGCGTGCAGCAGCGGCCCGGCGTGCGGTTTTACCGCCACCTTGTCCTGCGGACGCAGCGCATGGAAATAGAGCGCGGCCATGATCGTGGTCATCGAGGCGCAGCTGGCCTGATGGCCGCCCACCTTCATCCCGTCGCGCTTGGTGCGCAGGTTGTTGGCGTTGTGCACCGTCCACGCCGAAAGCCAGCGCAGCCGGGCGTCGAGCGTTTCGAGGGCGGGGATCAGATCAAGCTTGGGATCGGCAAGAGCGGCGGTCATGTCAGGCGTCGAATCCGTCAGGAAGGTGCTTGCAGGAAACATAGCGCAGGCGGCAAAAGCGCCTATTGCGAAGTTTGCCTCATGCAGGCAGAGTTTTGGCATAATCTGCCAATCAGACCATCATGAGTAAAAGATAATGCCAGATACCGACCTTGACGCGATTGACCGCAAGATTCTGCGCCGGCTCCAGCAGAACGGCCGCCTCACCAACCAGCAGCTGTGCGAGGATGTCGGCCTCAGCCCCAGCCCGTGCCTGCGCAGGGTGCGCGCGCTGGAGGAGCGCGGCGTGATCTCGGGCTATGTCGCGCTGGTCGAGCCTGAAGTGATCGGCCTGCCGGTCAACGCGTTCGTGCGCATCCGGCTCGATCAGCAGGACGATGCGCACCTTGAGCGCTTCGAGAGCGCGGTTGCCGAATTTCCCGAAGTGATGGACTGCTATCTGATGACCGGCGAGGCCGATTATCAGCTGCGCGTCCTTGTCCCCTCGCTCGCAGCCTTCGAGGATTTCCTGCGCAAACGGCTGACCCGGATCGCGGGTGTGGCGCAGGTCACCACTAGCTTCGCGCTGCGCCCCATCGTCAACCGCACCGCACTGCCAGTGCCGGATTGAAGGCCGATAGCCACAGCATTCTCCCAAACCCGCTCACCCTGAGCTTGTCGAAGCATCACAAGCGGCGGTTGCGCCAAGACCCTTCGACAAGCTCAGGGTGAGCGGGGTTCGTTGCAAGTCTTGCAGACAGAGGCGGGGCAACACTCCCCCCTCGAAATCGACAGCCGCCCGCCCTGCCCCCTTGGCTTAACCGTTCGATTGATTACACGGTTGCGAGACAACCAAACCAAAGCCTGAAAGCCCCACCGCCCATGTACAACCTGCTCTCCGGCATCACGGTGATCGAGGTTTCCTCCTTCGTCGCCTCGCCGACCATCGGGCTCTATCTTGCCCAGTTCGGGGCCGAAGTGATCCGCGTCGACCAGATCGGCGGGGGCCAGGATTTCAAGCGCTGGCCGCTTACGGGCGAAGGCCATTCGCTCTCGTGGGAAAACCTCAACCGCGCCAAGAAAAGCGTCGCGCTCGATCTCACGAGCCGCGAGGGCCGCGCGGTCCTGACCCAGCTCATCCAGAGTGTCGGCACGCTCGTCACCAACCTCCCCGTCGGCGGTTTCCTCGCGCATGAAAAGCTTGCGGCCGCGCGCCCTGATCTGATCACGGTCCGCGTCATGGGCTGGCCCGATGGCGCCATTGCGCTCGATTACACCGCCAACGCGGTCGTCGGCTATCCCGCGCTCACCGGCACGCTGGCCGATCCCGCGCCGGTCAACCACGTGCTGCCCGCGTGGGACCTTCTCACCGGCGCTTACGGCGCATTCGCGCTTGTCTCCGCGCTGCGCCGCCGCGAGCAGACCGGGCTGGGCGGCGAAGTGCGCCTCCCGCTCACCGATATCGCGATGGGCTCTGCCGCCAATCTCGGCCGCGTCGCCGAAGTGCTGCAGAACGGGGCAGACCGCGAGCGCCTCGGCAACGGGGTCTACGGCACCATCGGGCGCGATTTTCTGACCGCCGATGGGGTGCGCGTCATGATCGTGGCGATCAACGAACGCCAGTGGCAGGGTCTCGTCCGCGCGCTCGATCTGCAATCCGACCTCGCGCCGTTGGAAGGGGCCCACGGCGTCTCCTTCACGGGAGACGACGGCGTGCGTTATCGCCACCGCGATGCGATCTATGCCCTGATCGAGGCTGCCATCGCGCCGCTTTCCCACGCCCAGCTTGCCGAAAAGCTCGACGCAAACGGCGTGACGCATGGCCCCTACAAGACCATGCCCGAAGCGGTGCAGGACCCCCGCCTCGTCGGCGAAAACCCGATGTTCCAGCACACAGCAGACAACCCCAGCGGCTTTGCCTATCCGGCAGCGGGCGCCTTTGCCACGTTCCCGGGCCTTGAGCGCCTGACCCCTGCCCCGGCCCCCGTGCTCGGTGCCGATACGCGCGAAGTCCTGTCCCGCCACCTCGCCCTTGATCCCCAGGCCATCGACCAGCTCCTCGCAGCCGGCATTGCAGGAACCCCAGCATGAAACTGACCCGAGCCGCCATCTGCGCCCCCATCCGCACCGCCGTCGGCAAGTTCGGCGGCAGCCTCGCCGACATGAACGCCGGACAGCTTGGCGCGGTTATCCTCAAGGCGCTGATGGAGCGCACGAAGATCGACCCCGCGCGCGTCGACGATGTCGTGTTCTCGCAAGGCTATGGCAATGCCGAAGCGCCTGCCATCGGCCACTGGTCATGGCTCGCAGCCGGCCTGCCCATCGAAGTCCCCGGCTATCAGCTTGATCGGCGCTGCGGATCGGGCCTGCAGGCCGTCATCAACGCGGCGATGATGGTGCAGACCGGCCAGTCCGACGTCGTCGTCGCGGGCGGCGTCGAATCCATGTCGAACGTGGAGTATTACACCACCGAGGGCCGCCGCGGCACCCGCGCGGGCGGGCTGATGCTGCATGACCGCCTCACGCGCGGCCGACTGATGTCGCAGCCGATCGCGCGCTTCGGCGTGATCACTGGCATGATCGAGACGGCGGAAAACCTTGCGCGCGATTATGGCATCACCCGTGAACAATGCGACGCCTTCGCTGTACGCAGCCACCAGAACGCCGCCGCTGCGTGGAAGAACGGCCTGTTCGACGATGAGCTCGTTCCCGTCGCCATCCCGCAGAAGAAGGGCGATCCCAAGATCTTCGCGCACGACGAAGGCTACCGCGCGGATGCCACGATGGAGAGCCTCGGCGCGCTGAAGGCGCTGGAGGCCAAGACCATCCCCGGCGCGGTCGTGACCGCAGGCAATGCCAGCCAGCAGAACGATGCGGCTGCCGCCTGCCTCGTCGTCGCCGAACACAAGCTGGAGGAACTCGGCCTCGAACCCATCGCCTGGTTCCATTCCTGGGCCGCTGCGGGCTGCGATCCCGCGCGCATGGGCATCGGCCCGGTGCCGGCGGTGGAACGCCTGTTTGCGCGCTCCGGCCTTGGCTGGGGCGATATCGACGTTGTCGAACTCAACGAAGCCTTTGCCCCGCAAGCCCTCGCCTGCCTTAAAGGCTGGGGTTGGAGCGCGGACGACAGCCGCCGCGACATTCTCAACGTCAATGGTTCCGGCATATCACTCGGCCATCCCATCGGCGCGACGGGCGGGCGGATCCTTGCCAACCTGACGCGCGAACTGGTGCGCCGCGATGGCCGCTACGGGCTTGAAACCATGTGCATCGGCGGCGGACAGGGCATTGCCGCCGTATTCGAGCGCGCGGCCTGACGATGGACCTGAAAGCGCCGCTCGAAGCGGCCATAGCCTACCGCGAAGCTGCCCGAAGCGCGCTGGCGCAGCGCCTCGCCAACCGCCCGGTGGATGCGGAACAACGCGCGGCGCACGGCTTTGCGTGGATCGCGACCAGCGTGGCCGCACTGGAAGCCGTTCACGCCTGGGCGGAGGCAGGCACCAGCCCGCTCGACGCCCATGTCGCGCAGCTCGCTTTTGCCGAAACGCTCGGCCAGCTGACCGGCGCGCTGCTAATGGGGCCAGCCGAAATGCTGCGCCCCGCAGACCTTGGCCTGACCGCCGAAGCCAAAGCACTGGCCGCAGCCGCCGCCCCGCTGCTAGATGCCGATATGGCCGAAACACGCAGCCTCCTCGCCGCTGCGCTGGCGCAGGGGCAATGGCCCAGCGAAACCTTCCACGACGCCGAACTCGATGAAATTCGCGCGCAGTTCCGCCGCTTCACCGATGCCGAAATCATCCCCCACGCGCACAAGTGGCACCTCGCCAATGCGCTGATACCGGACGAAACCGTGCAGGCGATGGCCGCGCTAGGCACCTTCGGCGTCTGCATTCCGGAGGAATTCGGCGGCCTCGGCCTCGGCAAGCTCGTCATGTGCCTCGTCAGCGAGGAATTGTCGCGCGGGTGGATCGGCGCGGGCTCTTTGGGCACGCGCTCCGAGATCGCGGGCGAACTCATCATGCTCGGCGGCACCGAGGCGCAGAAGGCGCAGTGGCTGCCCCGCATCGCCAGCGGCGAGACGCTCCCCGTCGCGGTGTTCACCGAACCCGACACCGGCTCCGATCTCGGCGCGCTCAGCACCCGCGCCGCGCAGAACGAGAGCGGCGACTGGGTGATCCACGGCGCGAAGACATGGATCACCCATGCCGCCCGCTCCGATGTGATGACGCTGCTGGTGCGCACCCAGCCCGATACGCCGGGCTATGCGGGCCTTTCCATGCTGCTCGTGCCCAAACCGCGCGGCACCGAGGACGATCCCTTTCCCGCCGATGGCATGACTGGCAGCGAGATCGAAGTCCTCGGCTACCGGGGCATGCGCGAATATGCGCTGCAATTCGATGGCATGCGCGCGCCTGCCGAGGCGCTGCTGGGCGGGAAAGAAGGTGCAGGCTTCAAGCAGCTGATGCAGACCTTCGAAGGCGCCCGCATCCAGACCGCCGCGCGCGCCGTTGGCGTCACCCGCCGCGCGCTCGAACTCGGGCTCGATTACGCCCTGCAGCGCAAGCAGTTCGGGCAGGCGCTGATCCACTTCCCCCGCGTGGCCGACAAGCTCGCCGTGATCCTCGCCGAATATGTCACCGCGCGCGAGCTGTCCTATGCCGCCGCCCGCGCCAAGGATGCCGGGCGTCGCTGCGATATCGAGGCTGGCATGGCCAAGCTGCACGCCGCCCGCGCCGCGTGGACTGCCGCCGACGCCGCCCTCCAGATCCACGGCGGCAATGGCTATGCGCTGGAATACGAGATCAGCCGGGTGCTGTGCGATGCGCGCATTCTTTCGATCTTCGAAGGCGCGGCGGAAATTCAGGCCCAAGTGATCGCGCGCGGCCTCATGGCAGGGCGCGGCGGATGAGCGATTACAGCGCATGGATCGGGCGGGAAGACCTGCGCCGCGATGTCCTGACGGAAAGCCTGCTGGCCCGCTGGTCCGCGGCGCTGGACCGCGATGTGCCCGCAGGCATCGTGCCGCAGGGCCTCCACTGGTGCCTGTGCCCACCTGATGCGCCCACCGCTGCGCTGGGGCCGGACGGACACCCGAAGCGCGATGAAAGCCCCGCAAGCCTCCTCCCTCCGCTTTCCCTCGAACGGCGGATGTGGGCTGCAGGCGCGCTGGAATTCCTCACGCCCATCCCCACTGGCGCGGCCACCACCCGCCGCACGCGTGTTCTTGAGATCACCGCAAAGCAGGGCGGCACCGGCCCGCTCGTCTTCGCCGAACTGGCGCATGAGACCTTTGCGGGTGAGGCCCTCGCCATCCGCGAGACGCAAACGCTGGTCTACCGCGACGCACCGCCGCCCGGCAGCCCCCTCGCTCCGCCGCCGCTTGGCGATGGCTGCTTCGATCCCGCTGGCTGGGATGCCGTGCGCGCCGTACTGCCCACTCCTGCGCTGCTCTTTCGCTACTCGGCGCTGACCTTCAACACCCACCGCATCCACTATGATCACCCCTACGCAACCGGCGTGGAAGGCTATCGGGGCCTTGTCGTTCACGGCCCGCTGATTGCCACGCTGCTGCTCGATCTCGCCCGCCGCACCCTCGGCAGCGAAGCCGCGCTCGCCACGTTCAGCTTCCGCGCCGTTTCCCCCGCCGTAGCGGACGAGCCGCTCCACCTCGCCCTCAAGCAGGAAGCGGACGGCCTCACTCCCATCCTCACCCTCGCCGCTCACGCCGATGACGGCAGGCAGGTCATGGCCGCCAAGGCAACGCCAAACCGATGAGCCGGGTCGCCCTGCTCGGTGCAACTGGCACCATCGGCCGGGCAACCGCAGAGGCGCTCGTGATGGCTGGCCACGATGTCACTTGCGTGGTGCGCAGCCCCGCCACCGTTCCCGGCACCGCCATGCTGGTGGCCGATCCCGCGATCATCGCGCGCGAAGGCTTCGGCCCCTTGCGCTTCGATGCAGTTGTCTCCTGCATGGCCTCGCGCACCGGCGTCGCCAGCGATGCCTGGGCGATTGACCACAAGGCCCACAGTGCCGCCCTCGCCGCAGCAAAAGCGGCAGGTGCGCAGCATTTCGTGCTGCTCTCAGCCATCTGCGTGCAGAAACCGCGCCTCGCCTTCCAGCAGGCCAAGCTCGCCTTCGAGGCGGAACTCATCGCCTCTGGCATGGCCTATTCCATCGTGCGCCCCACCGCCTTCTTCAAATCGCTTTCCGGCCAGATCGGCCGCGTGCGCCAAGGCAAGCCCTTCCTCCTGTTCGGCGATGGCACGCTCACGGCCTGCAAGCCCATCAGCAACCGCGATCTTGCCGCCTATCTGGCCGCGTGCCTCACCGATCCCGAACGCCGCAACAAGGTGCTCCCCATTGGCGGCCCCGGCCCCGCGATCAGCCCGCGCGATCAGGGCGAGGCGCTGTTTGCCATGCTAGGCCTGCCGCCCAAATTCCGCTCCGTCCCGCCCGGCTTCCTCGGCGGGATTGCGGGTATTCTCAGCATGGCCTCACGCCTCATCCCCCCGCTCGCCGCCAAGGCCGAACTGGCCCGCATCGGGCACTATTACGCGACCGAATCCATGCTCGTCCTCGATCCCGCCACCGGCCGCTACGACGCTGCCCTGACGCCCGAGACCGGCAGCGACACCCTGTTCGATCACTACCGCGCCGTGCTCTCCGGCGAAGCCGCAGCGGACGCGCGCGGCGATCACGCGGTATTCTGATGGTGCGCCGTATCCTGCGCTGGGCTGCCGCCTTGGTTCTGGCCGCCATCGCCGCGCTCGCCCTCTGGCTCTATGCCCCGGATAAACCCCGCGCCGCGCTGGAGGCCGCCTATCCCGGCGAGTACCGCATGGTACTGGGCCAGCGCGTTCGCCTGATGGATACAGGCCCGCGCACGGCCCCCGCGCTGGTCCTCCTCCACGGCTTCGGCTCCAGCCTCGATACGTGGGAGCCATGGGCCAAGGCGCTGTCCGCCCGCTACCGCGTTATCCGGCTCGATCTTCCCGGCTTCGGCCTCACTGGCCCCGATCCGGCGGGCAGCTATTCGGACGAGCGCACGCTGGCGGTGCTTGGCGCGCTGATGGACCAGCTTGCCGTTTCGCGCGCCACCCTGATCGGCAATTCGCTGGGCGGCCGGTTCGCGTGGGAATTTGCCGCGCAGCATCCCGGGCGCGTGGACAAGCTCGTCCTGATCTCGCCCGATGGCTTCGCCAGCCCCGGCTTCGAATATGGCAAGGCGCCCGAAGTTCCGCTGCTCCTGGAACTGATGCCGTGGGTCGGCCCGCGCAGCCTGATCCGCGCCAATCTCGCCCCGGCATGGGCGCATCCCGAAGCGTTGCCCGATGCCGTGCTCGAACGCTACCGCGACATGCTGCTCGCCCCCGGGGTGCGCCGCGCGATCCTCGACCGGACGCGCCAGACGGTCCTGACCGATCCTTCCGCGCGCCTGCGCCGCATCACCGCGCCCACGCTGCTGCTGTGGGGCACGCGGGATGCGATGATCCCGGTCAGCAATGCGCAGGATTATCTGCGCCTCATGCCCCGTGCACATCTCGCAGCCCTGCCCGGCATGGGCCACGTGCCGTTCGAGGAAAGCCCCGCACAGGCCCTGCCCCCGCTCGAACGCTTCCTCGCCGCGCCCTGATCCTTTGCATGTGGCAAAAATGCCGATGTTCCAGTGCAAAGCCCTTGGGTGCACCTTGACGAAGTGAACGTTCCCAGTTAGGTGAACGTTCACATCCGATACGCACATCGACTACTCAACCGGACAAAGCGCCGGAATACAGGGGGAAGAATCGCCATGAACGCATCCCGAACGCCTGCCTATACGCGCCTCATGCTTGGCGCATCGGCGGCTGCTTTCGCCTTTGCCGCGCAGCAGGGCCACGCTCAGGAAGCCGCGCCGCAGGCCGCTACCCCGGAAACAGCTGCCAGCGCAGATGCTCCGTCCGGAGCGATTGTCGTGACCGGTATTCGCGCCTCGCTGCGCAGCTCGATGAACATCAAGCGCACCGGCATCGGCGTGATCGATGCAATCTCGGCGGAAGACATCGGCAAGTTCCCCGATACCAACCTTGCGGAATCGCTGCAGCGCATCACCGGCGTCTCGATCGACCGCAGCAACGGTGAAGGCCAGTTTGTCACCGTTCGCGGCTTCGGCCCGGATTACAACCTCGTGCTGCTCAATGGCCGCCAGATGCCGGCCTCCAGCCTTGGTGGCAGCAGCGGCGCGCCTGCATCGCGCAGCTTCGATTTCGCGAACCTCGCTTCGGAAGCCGTTGCCGGCGTCGAAGTCTACAAGTCCGGCCGCGCCAGCCTCGCCACTGGCGGTATCGGCTCGGTCATCAACATCAAGACCCCGCGCCCGCTGGATCGCCCCGGTTTCCACGGCAGCATCGGTGCCAAGGCGCTGTATGATACGTCGGTGTTCGAAGGCGGGAAGACCAAGCCCGAATTCTCCGGCATCCTCAGCGATACCTTTGCCGACAACCGCATCGGCATCGCGATCAGCGGCTCCTATCAGGACCGCAACGCAAGCCAGGCCCAGTTCAATGCGGGCTGGCGCGAAGGCTATCTCGGCAATGAAAACAACTGGGGCTCGCTCCCGGTCGATGCCAACGACTGGCGCGGCAACTTCGCCCGCACCGAAAACCGCCCCGGCCCCAACAGCACCTATCAGGTGACGCAGAACGCCGGGTACGATTTCACCACCTTCCGCCGCACGCGTATCAATGGTCAGGCCGTCGTTCAGGCGAAGCCGACCGACACGCTGACCGCCACGATCGATTATACCTTCTCGCAGAACACCATCGATGCGCGCACCAACAGCATCGGCGTGTGGTTCAACCACGATCAGACGAGCAGCAGCTGGACCGATGGCCCCGCCGCTGGCCCCAATTTCTATGCCGAGAGCTTCGGCCCCGGCAAGGATCTGGCCATTACCGGCGCCGTCGCGGCCAACCGTTCGCGCAACCACTCGATTGGCGGCAACCTCAAGTGGGATGGCCCGAGCGGCCTTCGCCTTGAGCTTGATGGCCACCACTCGACCGCCGAAAGCAAGCCGACTTCGCCGTATGGCACCGGCATCGCCGTGGGCAGCGCGATCTTCGGCGTGAAGAACCAGAAGGTCGATTTCACCTCCGACATGCCGGTGATCTCGGTCGAGATGTATCCAGGCGCGGAAATCTCCGCTGCCAACATCCGCCCGGCAGGCAACGCTTTCCGCACCGCCTACATGCGCGACGAGATCAACGAGCTCAGTTTCCGCGGCGGCTACGATTTCGATGCGTCGTTCATCGACAGCCTCGATTTCGGCGTGACTTACACCGAAAACAAGGTCCGCTCGGCCTTCGGCGTGATCCAGAACGATACCTGGGGCGGCACGCTTTCGGCGGCCGATACGCCGGACGATCTCTATACCATCCGCGATCTGCCCAACGATCTGGCGGGCATGAACATCACGGGCACCGGGATCATCCCGAGCTACTTTGATATCAACACACCCAGCCTGATCACGCTGCTGAACGACCGGCTCGGCATCTGCGGCGCGGCCCCGACGGCAGGGACCTGCCTTGCCACGTTCGATACGGATCGTTCGATCCGCGAACGCACTGTTGCGCCCTACATCCAGTCCACCCACTCCTTCGATCTGGGTGAGAACCCGGCGCACCTGCGCATGGGCCTGCGCTATGAAAAGACCAAGGTGGATTCGAGCGCGCTGGTGCCGATCCCCTCGGGCACGGTGTGGAGCGGCGGCAACGAGACCGCGATCATCTACGGTGCGGAGCGTTCGTTCGTCACGCTCAAGGGCAACTACGAGAACTGGCTGCCTGCGATCGATTTCGACATGTCGCCGTTCAAGAACTTCAAGTTCCGTATGTCGTACAGCCACACCATCACGCGTCCGGACTATGCCAGCATGCAGGGCGGCACCTCGCTGGCCTCGCCCATCCGCATCGGCGGCAGCACCGCCTCCAGCGGTAACCCGAACCTGCTGCCCTACAAGTCGAAGGGCGTCGATATCTCGGGTGAATGGTATTACGGGCCTTCGAGCTACATCTCGGCCGGCTTCTTCCACAAGGTAGTGAAGAACTACATTAGCCAGACGCAGGTCAATCAGCCCGCGTTCGGCCTGACCAACGCCGCTGCTGGTGATCGGGCACAAGAAGCCCGCGCCGCGCTCGGCGCTGATGCCACCGCGCAGCAGATCATGAACTTCATCGGCAACAAGTATCCGCAGACGGTTGCCGGGCGCGATGGCGAGGGCAACATCACCGGCATCAAGTCGCTTGCCGATGATCCGCTGGTCAATTTCATCACCACCCAGCCGTCCAACAGCGATCAGCAGGCCCGCATCTGGGGCTGGGAATTCGCTGCCCAGCACAGCTTCTGGGAAACCGGCTTCGGCGCCATCTTGAACTACACCGTGGTCAAGAGCGACACCAAGTTCAACAATGCCCTGCGCTACACCGTTCCGCAGTTTGCGGTGCTCGGGATCAGCGACAGCGCGAACGCGGTACTGTTCTACGACAAGAAGGGTCTGCAGGCCCGCGTCGCCTACAACTGGCGCGCCGGGTTCCTTTCGGGCCAAGGGTTCGATCCGTACTACGTGAAGTCCTATGGCCAGTTCGACGTGAGCGCGAGCTACGAGATCAAGAAGGGCCTGACCGTCTTCGCCGAAGGGATCAACATCACCAACGCCGATCGCAAGGGCCACATGCGCAACGACCAGACCGTGTTCTTCGCGGCCCCCGGTTATGCGCGCTACGCAGCGGGCGCTCGCTTCACCTTCTGACCGGTTCACACCTGAACGAAGGCCTGCAATCGAAAGAGCCGCACTGCCCCAAAGCGGTGCGGCTCTTCTCTTTGGCAAGACGGCTCTTCTTTTTGGCAAGACTGGCAAACCAAGGCTATGGTCGCGCGCATATGAGCAATGCCGTGCAGCATATCGTGATTGTCGGCGGCGGCACCGCCGGGTGGCTTTCGGCCTGCCTCCTCGCCGCGCGCCTGCCCGGCAGGCGGATCACGCTGGTCGAAGCGTCCGATATCCCGACGATCGGCGTCGGCGAAGGCACTTGGCCAACGATGCGCGAAACGCTCTCTGCCATCGGCATTCCCGAAACCGAATTCTTGCGCGAGTGCGACGCTGCGTTCAAGCAAGGCTCGCGCTTCGATGGCTGGCGCGATGGCTCTGCCGCCGACAGCTATCTGCACCCCTTCACCGCGCCCGCCGCCGCTGACATGCAGGCGCTGGCCGCAGCATGGCAGGAAAGCGGACAACAGGGTCCGTTTGCTGCAGCCATCACTCCGCAGCACGGGGTGTGCTCGGCAAACCTCGCACCGCGCCAGCGCACCATGCCGGATTATGCCGGCGCGCTGAATTATGGATACCACCTCGACGCCGGAAAGTTTGCCGCGCTGCTGATGCGCCATGCCACCAGCCGGCTCGGCGTCACGCATATTACTGCAAAGGTGACTGGCATCGAAGCTGCAGCAAACGGCGATATTGCAGCGCTCATGCTGCACGGACGGGAGCCGCTCGCAGGCGAACTGTTCCTCGATTGCTCGGGTCAGGCCGCGCTGCTGATCAAGGGGCATTGCGGCGCAGGCTGGGTGGACCGCTCCGACATTTCGTTCAACGACCGCGCGCTGGCAGTGCAAGTCCCCGTCGCCCCCGGCAGCCCCATTGCCGCGCAAACCATCGGCACCGCGCACGAAGCGGGCTGGCTTTGGGATATCGGCCTACCCACCCGGCGCGGCATTGGCTGCGTCTATGCCTCGCGCTTCCTGTCGGGCGAGCGCGCCGAGGAAATCCTGCGCAGCTATATTGCGGCCAAGGTGCCCGGCGCGGATGTGACCAGCCTCACCCCGCGCAAGCTTTCGTTCGCCACCGGCCACCGCGACCGGTTCTGGATCGGCAATTGCCTTGCCGTGGGCCTCTCTGCCGGGTTCATCGAACCGCTCGAAGCCTCGGCCATCGTGCTGATCGAATTGTCGCTCAAGGCACTGGCAGACAATTTCCCGCAAAGCCGCACCAGCATGGACATTCACGCCGCGCGCTTCAACGAGCTGTTCCGCTATCGTTGGGATCGGATCGTCGAATTCCTCAAGCTCCACTACGTGCCCAGCCAGCGAACCGAGCCCTATTGGCTGGCCCAGCGCGCGCCCGAGAGCATTCCGCCGCGCCTTGCCGAATGCCTTGCCCTGTGGCGCGAACAGGCACCCTCGGCGTGGGATTTCCCGCGCGTCGATGAAATGTTCCCCGCCGCCAGCCAGCAGTATGTGCTGCACGGCATGGGCGTTCCGGTGCCGACCGGCAGCACCGCCCCCGCGCCTGCCCGCATCGCCGAAGTCACCGCCAAGGCCCGCGCGCTCACCGCCGCGCTGCCCACCGCGCGCGATTACCTCGACCGCCTTTCCGCGCCCACCGCGCCCGCCAGGATTCCCGCATGAGCCAGCACAGTATCCTCAATCCCGCCGATCACGGCCAACTGCGCATCCACACCGAAGCGGGCGCACAGTATGGCGACAACGTGATGGCCTGCCTCACCATG
>JBIPOH010000255.1:0-4895 GCA_044379435.1 Novosphingobium sp. | reverse complement strand
GCGGACGACCTCGCCGCCCTTCATGACGAAGACCGGCTTTTCGAGTACGCGAACGTCCACCAGCGGATTGCCGTCCACCGCCACAAGATCACCGTAGCGACCGGGGGCAATCGCGCCGACATCGGCGGTCCTGTCCAGCGCTTCCGCAGCGCTGCGGGTTGCGGCCTGAAGCGCTTCCAGCGGGGTCATTCCCCATTCGACCATCTTGGCAAACTGCTTTGCGTTGTCGCCATTGGGATAGACGCCGCCATCGCTGCCGAACAGCAGCTTGACCCCGGCGGCGTGCGCAGCGCGGAAGGTTTCGCGCTGCTTGCGCCCGATCATGCGCTCTTTGGCGAGGCTTTCCTCGAACACGCCGTTCTTCTCGCCCTCGGCCAGGATGTAGTCGTCGTTGTAGATATCCATGTCGAGCCAGGCGCCCTTGGCCTTGGCGAGCTTGAAGCTTTCCTCATCCGCCAGGCTGGCGTGCTCGATCGTATCGACTCCGCCGCGCAAGACCTCGTTGATGCCCGCCGTGCCGTGAGCATGAGCTGCGACCCGCATGCCGAGCATGTGCGCTTCATCGGTCACGGCCTTGATCTCCTCAAGGCTCATCTGCTGGCCGCCGACCGTGTCGGTCTTGGAGAAGACGCCCCCCGTCATGCAGACCTTGATCACTTCGGCGCCATACTTGCGGTTGCGGCGGACGGCGGCGCGGAATTCATCGGGTGAGTTGGCAACGCCGGGTGACGGCGCGCGGATCGACGGGGGAAATTCGGTCGAATCGCAGTGGCCGCCGGTTGCGCCGAGCGAATAGGTAGCGGGCACGATGCGCGGGCCGGGGACATAGCCCGCCTCGACCCCCTGCTTGAGCGCGACATCATCGTAGTTTGCGGCGCCGACATTGCGGACCGTGGTGAACCCGGCCTCCAGCGTGCGCTTGGCATTGGCAACGCCAACCACCGTCCAGAAATTGTCCGTGTATTCAAGGCCACGATAACCGCTGAAGCGCGGATCGCTGGTGAGATGGACGTGCATGTCGATCAGACCGGGCAGCAGCGTGCGTGCGCCAAGATCGATCAGTTCCGCTCCCGCAGGCACGGCATCGCCGGATTTGCCGACAGCGGAGATCCGGCCATCGGTGACCACGACCTGCACGTTGTCCACCGTGCGGCCAGCCAGCACATCGACCATGTGTGCCGCGCGGACCACCACGGTTTTTGCCGTGGCCGGAATAGCCATGACCAGTGCCAGCCCCATGGTAACAGCCCCGATTGCACCGCGCATTGTTTCAATCTCCGAATGTGTCGGCAGATTGCTGGCATGGGTAAGCCGGGCTGGCAAGGCCAGTGGCCCGGTCATGCGGTCAGCCGCTTAGCACGGCCATGCCCCGCGCTGCGGCGTGGGCCGCAAAATCGCCGCCGGGGACTGGCTGCAAGCCCAGCGGCGCGCGCCGGTTGGGGAGATAGGCTGCAGCACGCAGCGGTCCGCCGCGCGTGTGGACCATACAGTTTACCCGGCGGTATTCGCCCCGCGCCGGGCGGCGGGGATCGTAGTACTCCCATGCATCGAACGCGGCGAGCACGGCGCGCGGGATCGGTCGCAATCCGCCATAGACCCAGCCCTGCACGCGCCCGGCGCCGGGCATCAGCACCGGATAGACGCCAAGCGGATCGCGGCGGAGAAACAGCGCCCCGCGCACCCAGCCGCGCCGGGGCCGACCGCCAAGGCGCGGCAAGAGCGTTTCGGTCAGCGTGTTGGCGTGTTCGTGGGTCAGCGTGCCGTAGAAGAACAGGCGGCGGGGCTGGTGCATCGGATCAGTGAGACGACGTCAGTGGTGGGCGCATCAGTGATGACAGGCCAAGGCCTCGATCACATCTTCCAGCCGCGCGGGATCGCCCAGCGCGATGACATGGCCATCCGAACCGGCGTGGAGCGGCTCCCCATTCCAGTCTGCCATGGTGCCGCCTGCGCCTTCGACAATCGGCACGAGCGCGGCCCAATCATGCAGCTTGAGACCCGCTTCGCAGACCACATCGAGGTGGCCTGAGGCGAGCATCGCATAGTTGTAGCAATCACCGCCCATGACCATGCGCTTGTGATCGGTCTGGGCGGCAAGGCCCATGAAGTGAGCGCCATCATGATCGTCGAAGTAGTGGGGGCCAGTCGTGGCAAGTGCGGCATCGGCGAGCTGGGCGCAGGCACGGGTGCGCACGGCATGGCCGTTGAAGGTGGTGGGCCGCCCGACCACTCCCACCCAGCGTTCGCCAAGGATCGGCTGGTCGATCACGCCAAGCACCGGGAAACCTTCCATCACCAGCGCGATCAGCGTGCCGAACAGCGGGCGTCCGGCAAGGAAGGCGGTGGTGCCATCGATCGGATCAAGCACCCAGCTGCGGCCGGAGGTGCCCGCAGTCGCTCCCAGCTCCTCACCGATCACGGTGTCTTCGGGCACTTCGGCAGCAAGGATGGCGCGCATCACTTCTTCCGCCGAACGATCCGCGAGCGTGACGGGCGACGCATCGGCCTTGCGATCGGCGGAAAGACCGCTGCGGAAGTAGGGGCGGATCGCCGCACCGGCCGCATCGGCAAGGCGCAGCGCAAGGGCAATATCGCGATCGAGATCGATGTTCTTCATGCCCCGGACATGGCCCCCGCCGGGCCGCCCGGTCAAGGGGCGAGGGAGAGGACGGGGACGGTAACGCCAAGCGGAGCGCACGGCGACCTGCGGTGTCTACTGCCTTGGCGCGCACCCGTGTTTGTGCTTATCGTTAGTGATGGAGCGCACACCCGGGGGAGTGAGGGGTGGCTAGATCGGTTTTGCGGCAGGCGCTGTCTGCCACGAATCGGTTTTGGGGGGCTTTGATGAACCGGATGACCAGACCTGCCATAGACCCGGCGATTGCTTCGGGCGGGGCAGCAACGCGGGATGGCCAGCCCATCTCCTACAGCCGCGCACCGGCCCCAGACCTCGCGCCATGGATAGCGCGGCTTTATGTTACAGTGGTCGATGCGCCTGCAGACTATGCGTTGTCTTGCGGAATCTTCAGCGATGCGGCCATGCTGCGCATCCAGTTGCGCGGGGAATGGACCGCCGAAACCGCCGACGGACGCCGCCAGATGGGCCGGGCGGCCCTCTATTTCGGCCCCCAGACGCGCCGCATGCCCATCACTGTCAAGGGCAGCTTTACCAGTGTCGGCCTCTCGTTTCGCGCGGGAGCCTGCCATGCGCTGGGCGGACTGAAGCTCGATGCCCTGTGCGACCGGCTGGCTCCGCTGGACACGCTGGGCATGTGCGACGAGGAATGGATGAGCCTCCTGTCCGAAGGCGCCTCGCCCGAAGAGTGGTGCCTGGCCATGGAAGCAGCGATGCGCCGCATGATCGCGCGCAACGGCGCCGCGCCGCCAGACCCAGTGACCGCATCGGTCGAAGCGGCGGCCTTCACCAATCCGGAAATCACCGTCGCGCGGCTGGCGCAGCAATGCGGCACCGAACAGCGCAAGCTGGAGCGCCTGATCCGCCGCGATTTCGGCATCCCGCCCAAGCAGGTGCTGCGCCGCGCCCGCGCGCTCGACATGGCCAGCCACTTGCGCGGCGTGGCCGATCACGATGAAGCCGAGGCGCTGGCGCTGCGCTATTACGATCAGAGCCACCTGATCCGCGAGTTTACCGCGCTGTTTGGCATGAGCCCGCGCCAGTTCGTCGATTCACCCCAGCCCTTGATGACGCTTTCGCTGGAAACGCGGCAGGCGCGGCGGCTGGAACTGATCGCACGGATCGCGCCGGGCGATATCAGGCCCTGGCAGTAACTTCGCGCCATTCGCCGGGCGCGAGGCCTTCGAGCGACCATTCGCCGATGCGCCAACGCACCAGCCGCAGCGTGGGCAACCCGGCAGCGGCCGTCATGCGGCGCACTTGCCGGTTGCGGCCTTCGCGGATCGTCAGTTCGATCCAGCAATCGGGCACGGTCTTGCGGAAGCGCACCGGCGGATCGCGCGGCCAGAGCGCGGGGGGATCGATCCGGCGCACATCGGCAGGCAGGGTCGGCCCATCTTTCAGCTTGAGGCCCCGGCGCAGCGGTTCAAGCGCAGCCTCGTCCGGATCGCCTTCCACTTGCGCCAAATAGGTCTTGGCCAGCTTGTAGCGCGGATCGGCGATGCGGGCCTGCAGGCGGCCATCATCGGTGAGGATGAGCAGCCCTTCGCTATCGTGGTCCAGCCGACCGGCCGGATAGACCCCGGGGCGCTGGATGAAATCGGCCAGTGTCGGGCGCGGTGGGCCATTGGGCTCCGGGCTGAACTGGCAGAGCACGCCAAAGGGCTTGTTGAACAGGATCAGCGCCATCAGTCGGCATCCTCGAACGTGACGCTGCCCTGATTGATCAGCGCGGCGATCAGCCTGACAACAGGCATGGATTGCGCCCACTGCAGAGGCGGCACCGTCTCTGCCTGCGCGCAAATGTTTTCGGCCAGCACGGCGGCATCACCCGCGCAATCAAAGCATTGGCCATCGGCGAACAGCAGCACCGCGGCATCCTCCTGCCGGATAAACGCAAACCGGCTGGCCGGATTGCGCAGGAGCGGCGTACCGGTCTTCAGTGATGCCTGCACCTCCTGAGCAGAGGTCGGCTGTTCCGGCCGCCAATCCGCATCGGCGTATTTGGGCAGGCTGCTGTAGGCCCCGAACCAGCGGGCAAAGGCGGAGCTATCGGCCATGGCAGCTGTGGCCATCGCATGGAGCCGGCTTAGCGCAGCGGCGGTGATCTCTCCGGGATGGGCCTGCTCGGCCAGATCCGGATCGGTATAGCGATCATCTTCGGCCGCCGCATCAACCAGATGCGCGCTCCAACCATCGATGAGATCGCCGCGTGATGGCGCGCGAAATCCGACCGAATAGGTCATGCAATCATCTCCGA
>JBIPOH010000254.1:0-4918 GCA_044379435.1 Novosphingobium sp. | reverse complement strand
ATCGTCCGCGCTGTTTATGCCATCGCCTTGCGGCGCAGGCGCGCCTCGGTCTGAATATCGGCGAGCAGCATGCGCATGCGCGCCAGAACCACGCCGCCGAAGATGAGAGTGAAACCGATCGCGGCAATCAGCAGCGGCCAGAGGAACGTGCCATCGATCGAGGATTTGCCCGCAGTGATCGAAGGCGGCTGGTGCAGGCTGTTCCACCACACCACCGAACGGTTGATAATGGGAATGTTGACCGCGCCGACCAGGCCGAAGATCGCCGTGACCCGGCTGGCCCCCTCACCCGCCGCAGCATCGCGCTGCGCGGCGCCAGCGAGGGCCAGATAGCCGAAGTAGAGGAACAGGAGGATGAGAAAGCTGGTCAGCCGGCCATCCCACACCCACCATGTGCCCCAAGTCGGCCGCGCCCAGATCGAACCCGTGGCAAGGCAGATCGCGGTAAAGGCTGCACCGGGCACTGCCGCCGCGCGCGCTGCGATTCCCGCCAGCGGATGGCGCCAGACCAGTTCGACCAGACTGGCGATGGCAATCGTCGACCAGCCAGCCATGCCGAGCCATGCCGAGGGCACGTGAATAAAGAGAATCCGGACTGTATCGCCCATCAGCCGATCAGGCGGCACCATAAACAGGCCCCACGCCACCGCGCCGAACGCAAGAACGAGGCCCGGCACGAGCATCAGCGGCATGAGCCAGCGCGCCATGCGCAGGAAACGGGCAGGATTGGCAAAGCCGTGCATAAGCGGGCAGGTACGTCCGTAAAGCAGCCGGTACAGTCGATACTGTCCGCGTAAGCCTTTCTCTGCCACCTGCCAGCAGGCGGGGCAAGAGGTTAGCGGGGACTAATGGGCGTGGACCTTCGTGCAGGCACCGGCGCGCGCTTCGACATGAAGAGAAAATGGGGCGACCAATGGGGTTCGAACCCACGACCTCCGGTACCACAAACCGGCGCTCTAACCAACTGAGCTATGATCGCCACACACACGTGCCGGGCCAACGCATCGGCACTGTGGAGGCGCGCTTTTGCAGAACGCGGGGGATTTGGGAAGCGGAATCTTGCGGGGCAAGGCGATGCATTCGCATCAGCCCACATCCTCTCCTCACCCGCGGGGGATGGTGGATGCGACAAGCGCAAACAAAAACCCCGGCGGAGGCCATCCGCCGGGGTCTTGTTGTTTAGCGCAACGTCTGGAAAATCAGAACTTCGCGCCGATCGAGACGGTGAACGTGGCGGGCGGTGCCCAACCCTGGAAGAACACCGTGGGCAGCGACTGCGTGCGATAGGCCTCGTTCGTGAGGTTCTTGCCCGCCACGCGCAGAAAATAGTCCTTGTAGGTGAGCGTGGCAGAGGCATCGAGCAGGCCGTAGCTCGGCTGGATGTCGTTCAGCGTGCCGAACGTGCCGAGCGAGAAGCTGTCGATCCACGAATAGCCCGCCGTGAGCGAGATCTTCGTGTCATCCGAAAGGTCGCGGACATAGCTGCCGCGCACGGTGAAGTTGTTGCTCGGCACGCGCTGCAGGAGCACGCCGGTGAAATCGGCGGTGCTGCCGGGCGCGCCAGCCTGCGCAGCCGGTCCGATCGACGAGGTCTGGCCATTGACCTTGCCGTTCTTCACTTCAGCATCCTGGATGCCAAGCGTGCCCGAAAGCGAGAGGCCCTTCATCGAATCGGTCATCTTGCCGAAATCGAAATCAAGCTCGAACTCCAGGCCCTTGATCTGGACCTCGGGCAGGCTGACCACATACGTGTTGGTACCCGGACCGTAGTTGGGGGTCACAACAACCTGCGCCTGCTGGAAGGTCGTGAGGTCGTTGATGAAGCCAGCGGCGTTGAAGGTGATCGCGCGGTTGAAGAAGCGCGTCTTGATGCCGGCCTCATAAGACGTGTTGGTTTCCGGCAGGAACGAGAGGAAATTGTTGTCCGGGCAGCCCCCGGCAACACCGCAGTTGTTCTGTGATGCTTGCTGCTCCGAAAGCGTGCCGCGGATCGAGAAACCGCCCGAGCGGAAGCCTTCCGAACGGTTGGCATAGAGCAGCACGTCCGGGGTTGCCTGCCACTGGATGTTGAAGCGGGTGATCAGCTTCTGCCAGCTGCGGCGATCGTTGATCGGGCCCACCAGTGGGATCGACCCCAGAAGGATGTAGCGCGTATCGAAGCGCTTGGCCTCGAAGATGTTGCGCAAGCCGCCCGAGATCTTGATCGTGTCGGTGGGGTTGAGATCGATGTTGCCGAAGAACGACCAGCTGTGGGCCTTTTCGGCGGAGAACTGATCGATCGCCTTGTTGGTGTTCTGGTGCAGCGTGATCTTGTGATCATAGTAGAACGCGCCGACAATGTAATCGACGAGGCCGTTTGCGGCCTTGCCCTGCAAGCGCACTTCCTGTGTGAACTGCTTGTAGGTCTGATCGCGGAAGGTGAGGAGCTGGCTGCCCGCAGCCGCCAGCAGCGGGTTGCCCACGCTGGTGCAGCCTGCTGCGCCAACGCAAGTGCCGTCGAAATCCTGATCGACCGTATCACCCGACGACATGTACGAAGTCTGCGAGACGAGATCGCCGATCGGGGTCTTTGCCTTGAGCGTCAGGCTGCCGATGTTGGTGTTGAGGCGGTCCCTGTCGGCACCAAGGTTGTTGCCAATCTGACGGGGCTTCAGGCCGTCCGGGCTGCCTGTTTCGGGATTGTAGTTCGGCCAGATCGCCGAAGGGTTGCCACCGGACAGGATATTGGCCGTCAGCACGTTGCCGAACTGGACGGGGGTACCGCCGCCGGTCTGGTGGATATGATCGAGGCTAAGGTCAGCCTTGAGCCAGTCGGTCACGTCATAGTCCAGCTTCAGGTTGAAGGCGCGGTAATCCGAATTGCCAGCGCGGCGACCGGTGAAGACGTTGTTCAGGATGCCGTCGATGGTGCGGTACTGGCCCGAAAACGCGATGCCGCCCCGGTCGCCCAGCGGCGCATTCAGGACGCCGCGGCCATAGAATTCGTTGAACGAACCATAGCCCACTTCAAGGCTGGCGCCGAGCTCGCGCGTGGGGGCGCAGCGCGTGAGGTTGATGAGGCCCGCCGTGGTGTTCTTGCCATAGAAAATGCCCTGCGGGCCGCGATCGACCTCAACCGAGCAGATGTTGAACATGTCGAGCAGCTGGCCGGTGTTGTTGCCGAAGAACACGCCGTCCTGAATCACGCCGACCGGCGGGCTCTGCGTCTTTTCGACGTCGGCATAGCCCTGGCCGCGAATGTAGATGGCGCTCTGGCCCGGTGCGGCGGTGCCGCTGCCGATGAACACGTTGGGGGCCGAACCCTGAAGGTCGAGCAGCGAACGCGGCGCAAGCAAGGCAAGGTCTTCGACAGTGAGCGCGGTAAGCGCGACGCCAACTTTCTGCTTGTCGGCCGCCTGGCGCGTGGCCGTGACGATGATCAGATCCTTGCTCGAAGCATCGGCCGAAGTGCCAGCCTGATCAGCTGCTTCAGCGGCATCGGCCGCATGGGCGGGCGTGGCCAAGGAAACAGCGACCGCCGCAAGCGACGACCAGCCAAAAGCGCGCGTATACCGCATGGAATTCTCCTCTCATCCAATGGACGGCCGGGATCTGCGCTTTTGCGCATGGTGGGTGTACCCGGCTCGCGAGAGAAAGTGGGGCAGTGCTCTGTTAAGGGACAACCGCCAAAAATGAGAGGCCAGACGCAAATCCGCGCAGTGGGTGCATTCAAGTTACAGTGTCGATAGTTAGGGCCAGGACCTATTAACCGCGCCTTCGAGATTTGAGGCAAAATGGCTCAGTGCGAGGAAGGAAGACGCAGGCATATGTCGATATCTCAAGGCTTCCTGACGAAGCAATGGGCCATTTTGGTCAAATCCCGAAGGGACGCTGGAAGGGCTTCCATCTCGTGCAGATACTTGCTTGGAAAGGCAACCAGCCTTCCCTGCGCAAGCATCCGCCCGATATGTTTGCCATTCCAGCGCCTCGAAGGCGCGGTTAATAGGTCCTGACCCTAGGTCGCGGCACACAGACCCCAAGGCGGCTGAGGTCAGTCCTCGGCTGGGTCTGCCACCGCGCGCAGCACTGGTAGGGCATCCAGCACGATCCGAAGATCGGCGGGATCGAGCCTGTCGCAGAAGCGCGCCTCGTGCCCGGCAATGCGCTGCCAAGCCTCGGCCGCCAGCTTCGCCCCCTCTGCGGTCACGCGCAGGGCAAGGCTGCGTCCATCGACGCGGGTCCGCGCGACAAGCCCGCGCTCGATCAGCCGGGCAATGATCGGCACCATGTTCGCGCGCTTGATCGCGATGGCCTCACCAACTTCGCTTTGCGAGCAATCGGGGTTTTCGGCGATGACCAGCAGCGTGGTGATTTCAGCGGGGCGCATGTCGAAATCGGCAAGAGTGCGCACGAAATCGGCCATCAGCACGGCGGTTGCGCGGCGCATCTGGTAGCCGAGCAGGTTGTCGAGGGCATTCGTCAGGATCGCCATGCGCGCTCTTTCACCTCGCCGCGCAGCAATGGCAAGGGGCAGTGCCAGCGCGTTTCACGAAAAAGGGCGACCGAAGCCGCCCTGTCCCGTGTGCTATACCTGCGCAAACACTCACTTCTTGAGCGTGAGCCCACCGAAGCGCTTGTTGAACTGCGCAACGCGGCCGCCCTGATCGAGCTGACGCGTGCCGCCAGTCCACGCCGGGTGCGACAGCGGATCGATTTCGAGCGACATGGTGTCGCCTTCCTTGCCCCAGGTCGAGCGCGTCTCGAACACGGTGCCGTCGGTCATCTGCACCTTGATCATGTGGTAATCGGGGTGGGTATTGGCCTTCATGGGTCTTGCTCCACAGTGCGAGGCCGGTTCCGACCGGTCTCAGGGAATCTCGGAAAGGCGCGCCCTTAAGCGGTTCGGGCGCAAATAGCAATCGTTCAGCTATCCGCGATC
>JBIPOH010000253.1:0-4930 GCA_044379435.1 Novosphingobium sp. | reverse complement strand
ATATCGATACGCGCCTGCTCGCGAACGTGCTGCTGCGCGATCTGGCGCGCTCGGGCCGCCTCGCGCGGCTGCGGCTGACCTTGCAGGACCGGCCCGGTGCGCTGTTCAAGGTGGTGGAGGACTTCAACCGCCATCAGGTCAACATTCTGGAAGTGTGGCACAATCGCATCTTCACCTCGCTGCCGGCCAAGGGCCTTACCGCCGAGATCGAATGCGAGGCGCGCGATCGCGAGCAGATCGACCTGCTCGTCGCGAGCCTACGCGCCAAGGGCTATGATGTGCAGCAGGTGGAGCTGGGTTAACGCTGTCTGGTCATACTTTTGGCGGGGGCTTCCCGTTTCGGTACGCCGGGTGGGCCGCGGGCTGCGTCAGATCGAAATCCTTGCTGATTAACTACCTTTGGTGGTTAATGGCTCTTTCACCAAGCGCGCGGCTGAGGCATGTTGATCCGGTCAGCGCTCCCGGATGGTCCGGAGGCGGACAAGGATACCGCCAAGGCCGTGACTGCGCCCGTCCGCTTTCCCCGCTTCTTCGTGACCAGCCCGAGTCCGTGCCCGTATCTGCCGGGCAAGACGGAGCGCAAGGTGTTCACCGAGCTCAAGGGCCCCAATGCCGACGAGCTAAACGATGCGTTGGGCCGGATCGGGTTTCGCCGCAGCCAGACCGTGGCCTATCGCCCCAGCTGCATCGATTGTTCAGCCTGCATTTCGGTGCGCGTGGTGGCAGGCGATTTCGTGCCATCGGCCACGCAGCGCAAGAACCTGAAGCGCAACAGCGATCTTGTCGTCACCGCCTGCAAGCCCTGGTCCACGCCCGAGCAGTTCGAACTGCTCCAGCGCTATCTCGCAGCGCGCCATCCCGGTGGCGGCATGGCGGCGATGGACGAGATGGACTTTGCCGACATGGTCGAGCACACCCCCGTCAGCACCTTCGTGATCGAATATCGCGAGCCGTCGGTCGATGGCAGACCGGGCAAGCTGGTCGGCGCCTGCCTTACCGACCGGCAGGGCGATGGCCTCTCGATGATCTACAGCTTCTATGAGCCCGACCAGGCGAGCGGATGTGCCGGTAGTCGGGATGGTGGGCGCCGGGGGCTTGGCAATTTCATCATTCTGGACCACATCCTCCATGCCGCGCGGATTGGCCTGCCTTATGTCTACCTCGGATATTGGGTCGAAGGATCGGCGCGGATGCAGTACAAGGTCCGCTATCGGCCGATGGAGCGCTTGGGCCGCGAAGGATGGGAACGCTTTGAGCCCGATGAGCAGGCCCGCGCCATTGGCCGCGCCGCGACCGCAAACGGGGCAGACCGGCGGATCGCGGACGATACCGGAAAGGATGGCCTGCTGGACGGGCTCCGCGATGGTCTGGCCGCTGCGCACGGGCCCCATCGCCACATCTGATGCGGCGCGCGCAGGGCTGCTGGCCCTGCTACTGGCGGGGCCGCTGGTTGCCGCAATGCCGCATCCCGCGCAGGCCCAGTCGCGCAATGCCGATCAGGCGCTCGAAGACCTTATCCCCGATGCCGCGATGGATGATCCGGGTTCGTGGGCCAACGATACCGAGGCGGCCAAAGTGCCCGTGCCCGATCCGGACACGCTGCTTGCGCCTGAAGCGATTGCCCCGCTGACCGGCATTCCCGCGATTACCCTTGAATGGCCCGATGCCGCGCAGCTCCCGCCGATCGAGCTGCTGACGCCCGATGCCGACATCGCGGCGGCCGCCGATGTAGCGCAGGCTGCGGGCGAGGCGCTGGCCAACGAGACCGATCCCGGCAGTGGGCGCGGTATCGGCCAGATTCCCGGCGCGAGCCTGTTTCCGGTCACCCCGCAGCTTACGCTGGCCTTCCCGCTAGAGATGGAGGCACTGCCCGAGCGGGAAGCGGTCACCACGCGCTTCGGCCTGCTCACTTCGCTGCGCAAGTTCGGCAATGAGGAGGACAACCTTGCACAGCTGACCCGGCGTGCCCGGCAGGATACCGATGTCCTGCAGCAGATCCTGCGGGTTTATGGCTATTACGACGCCGAAGTCTATCAGAGCACGACCGGCTACTCCGCGCCTGCCGAGGGCAGCGGCGCTGGTCCGGTCATCGATCTGAAGAAAGTGGGCGTGCGCTTCGATGTGCGCCCCGGGCCGCGCTATGCCTTTGCCCGCATCAGCCTTGGCGATATCGGCGCGGCGCCCGATGCGGCGGCGCTGACGCGCGCGTTCGGGTTGGCGGTGGGCGATCCGGTCAATGCCGATCGCATCGTGGCGGAGCGCGAGAAGCTGATCGCGGCCTTGGGTGAGGGCGGCCACGCCTTTGCAAACGTGGGCCAGCCCGATCTTGCCATCGATCATGCGCTGCGCACGGGCGATCTTGCCTTGCCGGTCACCGCTGGCGGGCAATATGTTATCGGCGCGATCCACAGTTCGCTGCCCGAGTACCTCTCTGCGCGCCACCTGGCCCGGATTGCCCGTTTCCGGCCCGGCGATGCCTTCCGCCGCTCGCGCATCGACGATCTCAGGCAGGCGATTCTGGCGACTGGCCTCGTGTCCGCCGTCACCGTCAGCCCGCGCGAAGTCGCCCCTGCGACAGCGGCAGATCCTGGGCTTGCCGATATCGACATCACGCTGTCCAAGGCCCCGCAGCGCACCATTGCAGGTCTTATCGGCTATTCCAGCGGCGAGGGCCTGCGTGTCGAGGCGAGCTGGGAGAACCGCAACTGCTTCCCGCCGGAGGGCCTCGTGCGATTCCGGGGCGTGGTCGGTACGCGTGAACAGCTGGCGGGGGCTACCTATCGCCGCAACAACTTCTTCGGGCGCGATCAGGTGCTGGCTGCCGATCTCTATGCCCAGACCCGGCGCACCAGCGCCTTCCGGGCGCGCACTCTCTCGTTCGAGACTACGTTCGAGAAGCAGACCACGCTGATCTTCCAGAAGGCATGGGTGTGGTCGGCGGGTATCGAACTGCTCGCCACCAGCGAACAGCCCGCTGCTGCCGGTTCCATACGCACCACCTATTTCATCGGCGCGCTGCCGCTGCGGGTGGCCTATGATGGCAGCAACGATCTGCTCGATCCGCGCCGGGGCTTTCGCATATCGGTGCGCATGAGCCCGGAAATCTCGGTGCAGAATGGCCAGCGGTCCAACTACATGCGGGGGCAGCTCGATATGAGTGCCTATCAGCCCATCAGCAGCCGCGTCGTGCTGGCACAGCGGGTGCGGCTGGGCACGATCCCGGGCACCGATGTGGCCAGCATCGCGCCTTCACGGCGGCTTTATGCGGGCGGCGGGGCTTCGGTACGCGGCTTTGCCTTTCAGGCGGTCGGCCCGCGTGATGCACTGGGCAATCCCAGCGGCGGGCGCAGTTTGTCCGAGTTCTCGCTCGAAGCCCGTATCAAGACCGGGCTGCTGGGCGGTGCGGTCAGCGTGGTGCCGTTCGTCGACGCGGGCACGGTGGGCCCGACGGCCTCGCCCACGATCAATGGCCTGAAGGTCGGCATGGGGCTTGGCCTGCGCTATCAGACGAGCTTCGGCCCGATCCGCGTCGATCTGGGCACCCCGCTCAACCCGGTGAAGGGCGACAAGCGGATCGGCGTCTACGTCTCGCTGGGGCAGGCGTTCTGATGGCCGGTGCAGCGCCCGAAGATACGAGGCAGGCAACTGCTGCCCCCGTGCGCCGCAAGAGCTTGATGTGGCGACTGCTTGGTTGGGGCCGGGGGCTGCTGCTTGCCGCGGTGCTGCTCGTGCTGGCGCTGGGCGGTGCGGTCGTTGTGCTCGATTCACCGCTGGGCCACCGCTTCGTGGCAGACCGGATTGCGGCGGCCGATGCCAGTTCGGGCCTGCACATCCGCATCGGGCGGATAGAGGGCACGCTGTTTGGCCGCATGAGCCTGCATGAGGTTGTGCTGATCGATCCGCAGGGCCGCTTCATGGTGGTGCCCGAAGCCACGCTCGATTGGCGGCCACTGGCCTGGCTCGGGCTCGATCCGCGCAGCCCGCTGATGAAGGGCCTCGATATCCGCGCGCTGATCCTGAAGCGCGCCACTCTGCTGCGCGCGCCGCGCCTGCGGCCGGGCAATCCGGATGATCCGATCCTCCCCGATTTCGATATCCGGATCGACCGGCTGGTGGCGGAAAACCTGATCGTCGATTCGGCCGTGATGGGCCAGCGGCGGCGGATTGATTTCGCCGCGCAGGCGGATATTCGCCGGGGCCGGGCGCTTGTCAGCCTTGGCGGGCGGCTTGGCGGGCGGGACCGACTGCGGCTGCGGCTGGATAGCGAGCCGGACCGGGACAAGTTCGTGCTCGATCTGATCTACAACGCGCCGAAGGATGGCCTGCTTGCCGCGCTGACCGGTGTGAAGCGCGATATGGCCGCGCGCGCGGGCGGCAAGGGCGGGTTCCGCGAATGGCACGGCTGGGGCGCCGCGACCGACAATGGCCGCAAGCTCGCTGCGTTCGAACTGGATAACCGCGCCGGGCGCTTCAAGCTGGCGGGGCAGGTTTTCCCTGGTGATCTGTTCGGTGCGGCGGCGCGGCGGGCGGCGGGCGAAAAGGTCTCGCTCCTTGCTGAAGGTACGGTCAGCGGCGGCGCGGCGCGCGGGCGCCTGTTTGCCGGAGCAGCCGCGCTGCGGGCCACGGCCGAGGGTACGCTCGACCTTGTGAACAATCGGGCCGGGGCGGTAAAAGTCCGGGCCGCGCTCGTCCGGCCAGAATTGCTGCTGGAAGGCACTGGCACCGAACTGCAAGGCGCGCGGCTTGATGCCACCATCGATGGCCGTTTCACCGCGCTGGCGATCATCCATGATCTGCGCGCGGCGCGCCTGCGCAGCGGGGCGGTTCTGGCCGAGGGACTGCGCACCGCTGGCACCGCCTATTGGGACGGCAAGCGGCTGCGTCTGCCGCTCGCGCTCAGCGCCGCGCGGTTGCAGACCGGGCAGGCCAT
>JBIPOH010000252.1:0-4937 GCA_044379435.1 Novosphingobium sp. | reverse complement strand
GAACTTTCTTCCGAACAGCAGATGCTGGTCGAAACGGTCCGCCGCTTTGTCGAGACCGAACTCTATCCGCACGAAAAGCTGGTCGAGGACACCGACAACGTGCCCGATGATCTGGCTGCCGAAATCCGCGCCAAGTCCAAGGCGCTCGGCCTCTACGCGGTCAACATGCCCGCAGAACTCGGCGGCGGGGGCCTCGGCACCTTCGACACCACACTGATGGAACGCGAGCTGGGCCGCGCCAGCTACGGCCTGCAGATGATGATCGCGCGCCCCAGCAATATCCTGCGCGGCTGCACCGGCAGCCAGATCGAGGACTATCTTCTCCCAACGATCCGGGGCGAGCGCCACGATTGTCTTGCCATGACCGAGCCCGATGCGGGATCGGACGTCCGCTCGATGCGCACCTTTGCGCGCCGGGATGGGGACGATTTCGTCATCAACGGCTCAAAGCACTTCATCAGCCACGCCGATGTGGCGGATTTCGTCATCCTCTGCGCCGCGACCGGAGAGGCGGGCGGCAAGAAGACGATCAGCTGCTTCCTCGTCGATTTTGATACCCCCGGCCTCACCCGGCGGCGCGGGCCCAAGTGCGTCTCGCATCGCGGCTATCACCAGTGCGAACTGATCTTCGAGGATTGCCGCGTGCCCGCCTCGGCCCTGCTCGGTGAGCTCGACAAGGGTTTTGAGCTGATGGGCCAGTGGCTCGGTTCAACCCGCCTGCAAGTGGCGACCACCTCGGTCGGGCGCGGCCAGCGCGTGCTCGAAATGGCGACGCAGTGGGCCGCCACGCGCAAGCAGTTCGGGCAGGCCATCGGCAAGTTTCAGGGCACCGGCTTCAAGCTGGCCGACATGAAGACCGAGCTCGAAGCCGCCGAACTCCTCACCTTCCGCGCCGCGTGGAAGGACGATCAGGGCACGATGACCGATACCGATGCGGCGATGGCCAAGCTCTTCGCCTCCGAAGCGCTCGCCCGCGTGACCGACAACGCGCTCCAGATCTTCGGCGGCATGGGCCTGATGGATGAACTGCCCATCGAACGCTTCTGGCGCGATGCGCGGGTGGAGCGGATCTGGGACGGCACCAGCGAAATCCAGCGCCACATCATCAGCCGCGCCCTGCTGCGTCCGCTGGAGGCATGACCTCGCAGCGCCTGTCCCGCCTCCTGCGCCCGCGCAGTCTGGCCATCGTTGGCGGCAAGGCGGCGGAAGAAGCGGCACGCCAGTGCCGCGCGCTGGGCTTTGCCGGGCCGATCTGGCCGGTGAACCCCAAGCGCTCGGAGATGGCAGGGCTGCCCTGCTTTCCTGATATGGCCTCGCTGCCAGAAGCGCCCGATGCCGTGTTCATTGCCGCCCCCGCGCCCGCCACCATTGCGCTCGCGGGCGAGCTGACCGGCGCAGGCGGCGCGATCTGCTATGCGGCAGACTTCGCCGAAAGCGGGGAAGAAGGTCAGGACCGCCAGGCCGCGCTGCTGGAGGCCGCGAAGGGCGTGCCGCTCGTCGGCCCCAATTGCTATGGCATGCTCAACCTGTTCGACCGCGTCGCGCTCTGGCCCGATCAGCATGGCTGCCTGCCCATCGGCGAGGGACGCGGCGTGGCCATCGTCAGCCAGAGCGGCAACCTCGCGCTCAACCTCACCATGCAGGCGCGCGGCCTGCCTATCGGCTATGTCATCTCGGTCGGCAATTGCGCCGATGTCACGCCAGCAGACCTGATCGAGGCCCTGATCGCCGATGATCGCGTCAGCGCCATCGGTCTCCACCTCGAAGGCCTCGGCTCGGTGTCCCGCTTTTCGGAAGCTTGCCTTGCCGCGCGCGCAGCGGGCGTGCCCATCGTCGCGCTCAAGACCGGCGCTTCGGCCAAGGGCGCCGCGCTCACTCTGTCGCATACCAGTTCGCTCGCGGGGGCCGATGCGCTGGTCGATGCGCTGTTCGCGCAGTACGGTGTCGCCCGCGCCCACGATCCCGCGACCTTCCTCGAAACGCTGAAACTCCTCCACGTGGCAGGCCCCCTGCGCGGGCGGCGGATCACCAGCGCCAGCTGCTCGGGCGGCGAAGCCTCGCTAACGGCCGATCTCGCCGAAGCCGCTGGCCTCGAAACGCCGGACTTTCCGCCGCCCACGCAAGGCCAGCTGGAAGCTGTGCTTGGCCCGCGCGTCCATGTCGCCAACCCGCTTGATTATCACACCTATATCTGGGGCGATCTCGCCGCGACGACCGCGTGTTTCGCCGCCATGCTGGGGGCCGATTTCGAAGCCTCGCTGCTCATCCTAGATTTCCCCCGCGCCGACCGCTGCACCGCCGCCGATTGGGACGTGACCCTGAATGCCTTCCGCGCGGCCTGCGCCGCATCGCGCGCCCCCGGCACGGTGCGCATGGTGGTCAGCTCGCTGGCAGAAACGATGCCGGAAGCGGTGGCGACTGCGCTGCTGGCCGAAGGGATCGTCCCCGCTGCAGGTTTGGCCGAAGCCCTGCGCGCGATTGCTGCTGCCGCCAGTATTGGCGAAGCATGGGGCCGCCCGGCCCCCGCCGCGCTTGCCCGGCAGCCCCAACCAAGCACGGGCGAAGCACAAGTCTGGGACGAAGTGCGCAGCAAGGCCGCGCTCGCCGCCGCAGGCGTACCAGTGCCGAAAGGACGCGTGCTGACCCGCGCAGACCTTGCCGACGCCGCATTGCCCGCCCCTTTTCCGCTTGTTTGCAAGGCTATAGGCGCCGATCTTGCGCACAAGACCGAGGTTGGCGGTGTTGCCCTTGGCCTCACCAGCCGCGAAGCCCTCATCACCGCAGCCGACGGCATGGCAGCGCTTTCGGATCAGTTCCTGATCGAGGAAATGGCCGGCGGCACCGTCGCCGAACTCATCGTCGGCGTGGTGCGCGATCCGCAGTTTGGCTTGTTCCTCACCCTCGGCGCGGGCGGCGTGTTCGTCGAGTTGCTGCGCCAGACCGAGCAGGTTCTCCTTCCCGCCAGCCGCGCCGATATCCTCGCCGCGCTTGCCCGGCTACCGCTCTACCGCGTGCTGGAGGGCTATCGCGGCAAGCCCGGCTGCGACATGCCCGCACTGGTGGACGCGATCACCGCCATCGCCGCGTGGGCCATGGCCCATGCCGACCGGCTCGAAGAAATGGACGTCAATCCGCTCCTCGCGCTTCCCTCCGGAGCGATGGCTGTGGACGCGCTGATCCGCATGAGGGAGCCCCTGCCATGAGCGCCGTGAAGCTCGAATCCCGCGATGGCATTCTCGTCATCACGCTCGACCGCCCCAAGGCCAATGCCATCGATGTGGCAACCAGCCTCGAACTCTACGCCGCCTTCAAGACGCTCAACGACGATCCAGCCCTGCGCGTCGGGATCATCACTGGCACGGGTCGTTTCTTCTCCGCCGGGTGGGATCTGGGCGCGGCGAATGATGGCGAGGCGGTGGACGCTGACCACGGCCCGGGCGGCTTTGCCGGGCTCACCGAGTATTTCAGCCTGACCAAGCCGGTCATCGCGGCGGTCAACGGCCTTGCCGTGGGCGGCGGGTTCGAACTGGCGCTGGCGGCAGACCTGATCGTGGCAAGCGACACCGCGAAGTTCTGGCTGCCCGAAGCACAGCTGGGGATGCTGCCCGATTCCGGCGGCCTGCTGCGCCTGCCCAAGGCGATCCCGGCCCGCCTCGCGCGCGAAATGATCCTCACCGGGCGGCGCATGGACGCTGCCGAAGCGGCAGCCTTGCACCTCGTCAGCCGCGTGGTGCCGGGGGAAGATCTGCTGTCCAGTGCCCTCGATCTGGCGCGCACCATCGCCAAATCGGCCCCGCTCGCCATCACCGCCGCGCGCGATATCCTGCGCCATACCGAAACGATGGAAGCCGAA
Organism: Novosphingobium sp.; assembly: GCA_044379435.1. Taxonomy (GTDB): domain Bacteria; phylum Pseudomonadota; class Alphaproteobacteria; order Sphingomonadales; family Sphingomonadaceae; genus Novosphingobium. Next base: position 1,084 of record JBIPOH010000252.1, on the reverse strand, counting down.
GCGGGCTACCAGCACATGCGCAGCGGGGCCATCCCCTCCTATCAGGCGATGCTGCAATCGGACGACGCGCTGGAAGGCCCGCGCGCTTTCACCGAGGGCCGCGCGCCGGAGTGGAAGGGCCGCTAGGCCCGCGCTTCCACCGGCCCGTCGAGCTCGCGGATCAGCGGCTTCCTCAGCAGCAGGATCACCGCCGCGCCCACCACGCCGATGGCCGCGTCCATGGTCCAGAACAGCGACGGGCTCATCGTGTCGAAATAACTGCCGACCCAGCCCGCCGTCACATGCGCGGCAAAGGGCGAGAGGAACGCAACGCCCATCAGGGTCGAGGCGACCTGCGGCGGCGCGGCCTTGCTCACGATCGCCATCGTCGTCGGCCAGTAATACATCCAGCCCAGCCCCATGATCAGCCAGCCCGCGATGGCCCAGAATGCGCCGACGCTGTGCGGCTCCGTCACGCCGAAGTTGGCAAAGGCAAACAGCAGCGCCGCGAACGAGACGATGGCCGTGCCGATGCCCTGCTTGGTCACGTTGGCCGGTTCCTTGCCGCGCTGCGCCTGCCAGTTCCACAGCGCCACGAGGATCGGTGCCGCAAGGATCGAGCCGAACGAATCCATGCCTGCAAACCAGCTGGACGGCACAGTGCCGAGAGGCGTGGCGAGATTGACCCACTGGTCGACCCACAGGATGCCGATGCTCCAGACCATCGGATAGGTGATCTCGGCCGGGAACGTGAGCGCGATGACGAAGATCAGCACCGCCACACGGCGGCGCTCCGCTGCGGTCAGCGGCGGCGCCTTCGGGCGCTCGGTTCCGGCTGGCTTGAAATCGGGCAAGTGCCGCTGGCCGAGGAGGTAGCCGATCATGGCCACCAGCATCAGCACTGCCGCCACTGCGAACCCGGCATGAAAGCCCCAGATCGCGGCGACGAGTCCGGTCGTCACCGGGCCACTCGCCGCGCCGATGTTGATGCCGGTCGCGAAGACCGTGTAGCCCTGCGAACGGCGCGATTCATCCTCGCGCGGGTAGAGCGTGCCGACTTGCGCCGAGATATTGCCCTTGAGGAAGCCCGAGCCCATGATGAGCA
>JBIPOH010000033.1:0-16605 GCA_044379435.1 Novosphingobium sp. | reverse complement strand
TGAAGGACATCATTGGCATCGCCCAGACCGGCACCGGCAAGACCGCGAGCTTCGTGCTGCCGATGATCGACATTCTCGCCCATGGCCGCCGCCGTGCGCTGATGCCGCGCAGCCTGATCCTCGAGCCGACGCGTGAGCTTGCGGCACAAGTCGCCGAGAATTTCGAGAAATACGGCAAGAACCACGATCTCAAAATGGCGCTGCTGATCGGCGGCGTGCAGATGGGCGATCAGGTGAAGGCGCTGCAGGACGGCGTGGACGTGCTGATCGCGACGCCGGGCCGGCTGATGGACTTGTTCGAACGCGGCAAGATCATGCTCAATGGTTGCAGCCTGCTGGTGATCGACGAGGCCGACCGGATGCTCGACATGGGGTTCATCCCGGATATCGAGACGATCTGTTCGAAGCTGCCGCCCAACCGCCAGACGCTGCTGTTTTCGGCAACGATGCCGCCGGTGATCAAGAAGCTGGCGGACAAGTTCCTTTCCAATCCGAAGTATATCGAAGTTGCGCGGCCCGCTTCGAACAACACCCAGATCGCGCAGCACAAAGTGCACGTGACGACGCGCGGCAAGCGTGAGGCGCTGCGGCAGCTCCTGCGCACCGATAACGTTTCCACCGCGATCATTTTCGCCAACCGCAAGACGACCGTGCGCGAGCTGGCCAAGAGCCTGCAGCAGAGCGGCTTTTCTGCCGGAGAGATCCATGGCGACATGGACCAGAACGCGCGCAACGCCGAGCTGCAGAAGTTCAAGGACGGGGTGATCTCGATCCTCGTCGCGTCCGACGTCGCCGCGCGCGGGCTCGACGTGAAGGGCGTGAGCCACGTGTTCAACTACGACACGCCGTGGCACCCGGACGACTACGTCCACCGCATCGGCCGCACGGGCCGCGCGGGGGCTTCGGGCCGGGCGTTTACCTTCGTGACCGACGAGGACGCCGAAGCGATCGCCAATGTCGAGAAGCTGACGGGAATGAAGATCCCGGTGTTCACGCTCGATGGCGCGGTTGCGGCTGAAGCGCCGGCGCAAGAGAAGCGCGAGCGGGCACCGAGGGCCGAACGCGCGCCGCGCGCCGAGAAGGCACCGCGCCGCGAGCGTGCGCCGAAGGCGGCGGCTCCGGTGGACGAGATCGAGGTTTCGCCGGAATTGGCGGAAGAACCGGCACGCGAAGCAGCACCGGCGCGGGCACCCCGCGCGCGGCGCGACGAGCCGCGTCCGCCCAAGGATGTGCTGACCGAGCTGCCGAGCAAGCCGGGTGAATGGAACGGGCCGGTGCCGGGGTTCCTCAGCGTTTCGGCGCTCTGAGGAACGCCCTCTCGCCTTGAGGGGAGAGGGGGCCTCCCGCCCAGCGTAAACCGCCCAAGCCTTTCGTGGGCTCCGGCTAGAGCAGAATGACAGCCGATGGAATCGTTGGCCCGGACTTGATCCGGGCCTTGGCTTTTCTTTTGTGGGCGCCGCGCCAGGAGAACAGCCCAACCCCGTGCCAAGCACGGGGTGACGGAAGAAAAATCAGCGCAAACTTTGCGGAATGGCAGCGATTGGTGGTCAGCGGACATTAGCCTGATCAGCGAGCGCGAAATTTACGCGAACGTGTGGTAGCCAGTCGGGCAGCACCTCCGCTTGTAAATCGACATTCGCAAACTGGCGCTCCGCCTCATCCACATCGCCGTCAAAGCTGAACACGACGGGGAGAGTGTTTCCCTTGACCGGTATCCCACCGCACCATTTCCCCGGCGCAGGCACTGGCCCGTTGATATGGTCGCCCCAAGTGTGATCGATTACCCAAAGCTCCCAACCAAGCACCTCGGCGCGATCCTTCCTGCAAGCAGAAAGGAAGGAAGCCACGTCTTGAGGGTGAAAGCCGAACTCGCCGTTTGCTGCATGGAAGGCTCGCGCCCTGATGGCTTGATCGAGTGAAGGCGGAAACAACATTGCGATATCTTACGTCGCGAACCTGAGCGTCCGCAACTGGGCGAAATTCATTATTCAAAAACTAGGCCTGCAAAGGCACCACCCCCTCAAGCCGCCTTCACAAAGCTATCAATCACCCGCTTCCGGTCCCCGCTTTCGAAGTCGATCTCCAGCTTGTTGCCTTCCTGCGCGGCGACCACGCCGTAGCCGAACTTGTCGTGGAACACGCGGGTGCCCACGGAAATGTCGGTGCGGGGTTTGGCGGCGAAGCTGGCGGCGCTGCGGCTGGGTTCGGCGATGCGTTTGGGGGTGGCATCGTAGGTCGTGGCGGCGGCGCGTTGCCAGCCGGGGCCTCGGGCCATGTTGCGGCCCGGATTGGCGCGGGCGACGTCGGCGAAGGGATCGCTGTGTTCGGACCACTGCGCGCGCCAGAGCGAGGCGCCGCCGCTCATCGTGGTTTCTTCCTCGATGTGATCGGCGGGCAGTTCACCGACGAAGCGGCTGGGGATCGAGCTGGTCCACTGGCCGTAGATGCGGCGGTTGGCGGCGTGGAGGATCGTGCAGCGGCGGCGCGCGCGGGTGATCGCGACGTAGGCGAGGCGGCGTTCCTCCTCCAACGAGGCGAGGCCGCCTTCATCGAGCGCGCGCTGCGAGGGGAACACGCCTTCTTCCCAGCCGGGGAGGAACACGTTGTCGAATTCCAGCCCCTTGGCGGCGTGGATGGTCATCACCGTCACCTTCTCGGTGTCCGCCGCCGCGTCGTTGTCCATGACGAGGCTGACATGTTCGAGGAAATCGCCGAGCGTCTCGTATTCCTCCATCGCGCGGGCGAGTTCGGTGAGGTTTTCGAGGCGGCCTGAGGCTTCGGTGCTCTTTTCCGCCTGAAGGGCGCCCGTGTAGCCAGATTCATCCAGCACGGTGCGCATCAGTTCGGCGGGGGTCAGCGTCGCGATGCCATCGCGCCAGCCGATGAAGCTGCGCATCAGGCTGGACAGCGTGGCGCGGGCGCGGGCGGGGAGTTCGTCGGTATCGCACAGTTCGATGGCGGCAGCGGCGAGGGGGATATTGCGCGCGCGGGCGTGGCGGTGGAGCTTTTCCAGCGTCTTGTCACCCAGCCCGCGCTTGGGGGCGTTGTAGATGCGCTCGAACGCGAGGTCGTCCTGCGGGGAGGCGATGACGCGCAAGTAGGCGAGCGCGTCGCGCACTTCGGCGCGTTCGTAGAAGCGGAAGCCGCCGACGATCTTGTAGGACAGACCGATCTGGATGAAGCGGTCTTCAAACTCGCGCGTCTGGAACGAGGCGCGCACGAGGATGGCGATGCGGTTGAGCGGCGCACCTTCGCGCTCCAGCCGCTCGATCTCCTCGCCGACGCGGCGCGCTTCCTCCGGCCCGTCCCACACGCCGATGACGCGCACCTTGTCGCCGCCATCCACTTCGGTCCACAGCGTCTTGCCGAGGCGCTGGCTGTTTTCCGCGATGAGCCCGCCGGCTGCGGCGAGGATGTGCGGGGTGGAGCGGTAATTCTGCTCCAGCCGGATCACCTTGGCGCCGGGAAAATCCTTTTCAAAGCGCAGGATATTTGCGACTTCTGCGCCGCGCCATGAGTAGATCGACTGGTCGTCATCGCCCACTACGCAGATGTTCTTGCGCTGCTGCGCGAGGAGGCGGAGCCAGAGGTACTGGACGGCGTTGGTGTCCTGATATTCGTCCACCATCACGTATTTGAAGCGCTGCTGCCAGCTTTCCAGCACTTCGCGGTGCTGCTTGAAGATGGTGAGCATGTGCAGCGTAAGATCGCCGAAATCGCAGGCGTTGAGCGCGCGGAGGCGGTCTTGATAGAGCGCGTAGAACTTCGCGCCCTTGCCGTTGGCGTAAGCCTCGTTGTCGAGCGCGTCCAAGTCCTTCGGGCCGAGGCCGCGGTTCTTCCAGCGGTCGATCAGCCCGGCCAGCTGGCGCGGGGGCCAGCGCTTGTCGTCGATCCCTTCGGCCTGAATGAGCTGCTTGAGGAGGCGCAGCTGATCGTCGGTGTCGATGATCGTGAAGGCGCTGTTGAGGCCGACGAGTTCGGCATGGCGGCGCAGCATCTTGGCGGCGACGGAGTGGAAGGTGCCCAGCCAGGGCATCCCTTCCACCGAAGGGCCGATGAGCGCGCCGACGCGTTCGCGCATTTCGCGCGCGGCCTTGTTGGTGAAGGTGACGCAGAGAATCTCGGACGGCCACGCGAGGCGCGCGCGCAAGAGGTTCGCAAGGCGCGCGGTGAGCGCGGCGGTTTTGCCCGTGCCCGCGCCCGCAAGCATCAGCACGGGGCCTTCGGTGGTCAGCACCGCCTCGCGCTGCGGGGGATTGAGGCCGTCTAGCCAGGCGTTTGCGGATTCGGTGGAAGGGGGCGCATGCATCTAGGAACGATTAGGGAACACCGCGCGCCGCTGCAAGAGGCGGTGCGCGGCGCTGCCGGATTTCAGTAATCGTTGTAGTAGTGGTCGTGCGGGCGATAGGCAGCCTCGCGGTTGGCGCGCTCGTTATGCCGCTCCAGCTCCCGCTCGCGCGCCTTTTTCGCGATCTTCTTGGCGGCGTCGGAATTGGCGAGGGCATCCACCATGACCGTGGTCCCATATCCCAGCATGGCGCAGGATGCGACGGACAGCAGCCAGACCATCAAACATCCGGCAAAGATGGCTTTGATTACTTGCACCGGTCTTATACTCCACAAACAGTTCAGTATTTGTGCGGAGTGTGGTTGCAGTTCAATTAACGGCAGCGCCTTTTGGTGCCTGGTCTTGCGGGCAGGGGTGGCGGGGCTGATTTCTGCACCAACCCCGCCGAAGCTTGGCTAGAATTCAGCCCAATCGCCCTCCGGCGCGGGTTTCAGGGCAAGGTTGCCGCTGACAGGCAGCGGCGCCGCCTTGCGCTGGGGCGCACGGGCCACTGCCGGGACCACCACCGCAGCGTGGAAAGCCGCCCGCGTTGGCGTGGTCACACCGGTCTGGAACCGGGCCGTTTGCGAGCGCAGCTGCTGCGCCACACTGGCCAGCGTGCGCGCAGCGGCCGTGCTTTCTTCGACCATCGCGGCATTCTGCTGGGTCATGCGGTCAAGATCGCCGACGGTGCCCGAGACTTCGGCCAGCATTGCGGACTGGCGCTGCGCGGAATCGGCGATGCTTTCCACCAAGCCGCCCACTTCGCCGACACGGCTGACGATCTGGCGCAGCACGTCTCCGGTTTCGCCGACCAGTCGGACGCCGCGCTCCACTTCGGTGGTGGATGCGGTGATCAGTGTGCCGATCTCGCGCGCCGCATCGGCGCTGCGCTGGGCAAGGGCGCGCACTTCGGTGGCGACCACCGCGAAGCCCTTGCCGGCATCGCCCGCGCGGGCTGCCTCGACCCCGGCGTTGAGCGCGAGGAGGTTGGTCTGGAAAGCAATGCCATCGATCACGCTGATGATCTGGGCGACACCTTGCGAGGCTTGCTGGATAGCGTGCATCGCAGCCACCGCGCGGTCGACCACCGTGCCGCCGCTGGCCGCTTCGCTGTGGGCGTCGGAGACGGCGCGGTTGATCTCAGCGACGCGGCCCGCGCTCTGGCTGACCAGCGCTGTGACCTTCTGCATGGCAGCGCTGGCTTCCTCAAGCCGGGCGGCCTGCAATTCGGTGCGGCCGGCAAGGTCATCAGAGGCGGCGCGAATCTCTGCCGATCCGGTATCGATCGTACGGGTGGAATCGACGACTTCTCCCATCGCCTGGGCAAGCTGAGTGAGGGCCGCATTGAAATCGCTGCGCAACTGTTCGGATTCGCCCGGAAATGGCGTGACAATCCGATAAGCAAGATTGCCGCGCGCCAGTTCGTTCATGGCCGTCGTGATCTGGGCAACCATGACCTCGCGCTCGGCCGACGATTGCCGCAGCGCGACGGCCTGATCGCGGAAAATGTTCGAAGCGCGCGCCATGCGCCCCACGCAATCGAGATAATCGGTGCGCTCGATCGGACTGTCGAGATCGCCGGCGGCAAGACCTTCGGTGCGCACGACCATGGCAACATAGGGATCGCAGATCATCCGTTTGGCGCTTCCCATCACCAGCGCCATCAGCACGAACGCGGCTGCAGGAAAGATGAGGGCAACCGGGCCGCCGAAGCCCGCAGTTGGCAGCAGGGCGCCAAGGCCTGCAAGGCAGACCAGAAACAGCGTGGCCAACCGCAAGGCGTCAAGCTTCTGCCGGATCGGGGCCTTCTTTTCGAACCATTCAAGCATAAGGGTCACATCCAGTTGCTATGCTTCGATTATTAATCGGCAAGGTCTTGAAGAGGCGCTGCACTTGACAACGTGGTTGACCTGACAGGCGGGTTTACGCTGCGGTAATCAGCACTTGGCCGACACGGCCTGCTGAGGGGCCTTGAGGGCCAGTGCGCCGATGGTGTGCGGCGCGCGGATGGCCGGTGCAGGCGCTGCCGCCAGAGCGGGGACGAGAATGGCTGCCATGCTGCAGCCCATGAGCACGGTGCCAAGCCCGGCGGCGCAGACGAGCGCGAGGTGGACCAACCGCATCGCGATGAACTTGACGCGGATCGGCGCCAGCGTTTCAAACCGGTCCGACGTCGGTTTCTGCGCTTTCAACGAGGATCAAATGATCTGGGAGAAGCGGGCTATGGCGATACGATTGACGATATGGAAAACGCTGCCATAGCGGCTCGCGCGGGGAAGGGCGGCAAGACCGGCTTAACCTTCCTTGGTGGGGGATCGGTAAGCATATGGCAGGCGCTTCGGCGAATCCGTTCGTGATCCATGCGCGCGTGCTCATGGCGAGCCTCGTCGGCACGGCGGTCGAGTTCTACGATTTCTACATCTTCGGGACGGCGGCGGCGCTGGTGATCGGGCCGCTGTTTTTCCCGGCGGAAAGCCAGGCAGCGCAGACGCTGTTGGCGCTAATGACCTTTGGAATAGCCTTTTTTGCGCGGCCGGTGGGGGCTGTGGCGTTCGGCCATTTCGGAGACCGGATCGGACGCAAATCGACACTGGTAGCCTCGTTGCTGCTGATGGGCGTCTCGACATTCCTCGTCGCGTTCCTGCCGGGCTATGCCGTCGCGGGGTGGGTGGCGCCGGCGCTGCTGTGCCTGCTGCGCTTTGGCCAGGGCTTTGGTCTGGGCGGCGAATGGGGCGGGGCTTCGCTGCTCGCGGTGGAGAATGCACCAAAGGGCATGGAGGCCCGTTTCGGCATTGCCGCGCCGCTGGGAGCGCCGCTGGGGTTCCTGTTTGCCAACGGCCTGTTCCTGGTTCTGGGCCTGACCCTTTCCGAATCGGACTTTCTGAGCTGGGGCTGGCGGGTGCCCTTCGTGGCCAGCGCGCTGCTGGTGATCCTGGGGCTGTGGATCCGGCTGAGGATTGGCGAGACTCCCGCCTTCAAGGAGGCACTGGAAGCCGCGCCGCCGCCGCGCGTGCCGCTGGGCACGCTGCTGACGCGCCATCCCGGCGCAGTGCTGGCGGGGACGATGGGCGTGATCGCCTGCTTTGCGCTGTTCTACCTTGCGACCACGTTCGCGCTCTCGTTCGCGACGACCAAGCTGGGCTACCCGCGCGAGACAGTGCTGGCGATCCAACTGGGCGCGGATGTGGTGTTTGCCATCGGCATCGTGGTTTCGGGCTGGTGGTCTGATGCCACTTCGCCCCGCACGGTGATGGCGGTGGGGGCGGGGCTGACCACGCTGATCGGCTTCGTGTTTGGTGCCGGGCTGGCAGCGGGATCGCTGCTGGTGCTGTTCCTCACGCTGTCCGCCGCGCTGTTTGTCATGGGGCTGTGCTATGGCCCGATCGGTGCATGGCTGCCCTCGCTCTATCCGGTGGAGGTGCGCTACACCGGCATTTCGTTGGCGTTCAACATGGGCGGGATCGTTGGCGGTGCGCTGGCGCCGCTGGGCGCGGCGTGGCTTGCGGTGAATGGCGGCGTGGAATGGACGGGGCTGGTGCTGACACTGGCCGGGATCGTGACGCTAGTCGGTGTGCTGGCAGCGCCGCGGAAGGCTTAGGAAGAAATACCCCTCCGACCTGCCTGCGGCAGGCCACCTCTCCATTTTTGCCTTCGGCAGAAATGGAGAGGATCAGGAAGGTTGGCGCATCAGCGTCAGCCGCGCCTTGCCGACCTTGCGTTCAGCGTCGACTTCGAGGCTGCGCACGCCTGCGGGTTCATCGGCGTGGGTTTCAAGGCTGACCCATGTGCCGGGGCCGATCCAGCCGAGGCGCTGGAGGCGCTCGATGGCGACCGCGCCTGCGCCTGAGCCGTAAGGCGGATCGAGCATCACCACATCGAGCGGTGCGGGCGCGGGACCAAGCGCGAGGACAGACGCCGCGCGCACGTCGCACTGCGCCTGCGCATGGAGCGCGGCGATATTGGCCCGCAAAGCGCGGATCGCGGCGGCGTCCTGTTCCACGAACACGGCCTTGGCCGCGCCGCGCGAGAGGGCCTCAAGGCCCAGCGCGCCGGAACCTGCGAACAGGTCTGCCACGCTGAGTTCCTCCCAGCTGCCGAGGCGGCTGGTGAGCATCGAGAACAGCGTCTCGCGCGTGCGGTCTGCGGTGGGGCGGGTGGTGTCGCCCGCCGGGGCCTGCAGCTTGCGGCCGCGCCAGGTGCCTGCAATGATCCGCAGCATCAGCGTTTGGCTCCGGGCCGCCCACCGGGCTTTCTGGGCGAACTGCGCAGCGTCTTGCTCGGCGCGCGGGCATCGGGTCCGGGCGAAGGAGCTTCGGCCGGAGCCTTGGCATAAGGCCGGTTGGGATAGGTCTTCGCAGGCTGCTTGGGCGCGGACGGCTTGGCGACCAGCTGACCGGCATCAGCGGACGGCCGAACGCGTTCTGCGCGCGCGCGTGATGAAGGCCGTTCGGGTTCGCGCTGCGGGCGCGCTGGCCTTGCAGGCTTGGCCGCCTCCTCTTCGGCGGGCTTTGGCGCGCGCGGTGCGTAGGCCTTGCCCGCATGGACGGCCTGTTGCACGCGCGTGGCGAGATCGCCCGCAAGGCCCTTGCGGAAGCGTTCGACGACGATCTGCGGCACTTCCTCGGCGCCGCCGCGCGGCAGCATGCCGAGATCGAACGGGCCATAGCGCAGGCGCAGCAGGCGCGAGACTTCGAGGCCGAGGTGTTCGAGCACGCGGCGCACTTCGCGATTCTTGCCTTCGGTGAGGGTCAGCTCGATCCACTTGTTGCGGCCAGCGCTGCGTTCCATGTTGGCGTTGATCGGGCCGTAGCGGATGCCTTCGATCTCGATCCCTTCCATCAGCCCGTCGAGCATCTCCTGCGTGACATCGCCGAACGTGCGTGCGCGGTAGGTGCGCGGCACGGCGTTGGCGGGCAGTTCCATCGCGCGCTTAAGCTCGCCATCGTTTGTGAGCAGGAGCAGGCCTTCGGTATTGATATCGAGCCGCCCGACCGGCATCACCCGGCCCGAGCCCGGCGGCAGGGCATTGCGCAGCGCGGTGTAGATCGTGGGGCGGCCAGTGGGATCGCGCTCTGCCGTGATGAGCCCCGAGGGCTTGTGGAACATGAACAGGCGCGGCGGCTCGGCAGCGGCGACGGGGTTGCCATCGACGGTGACGCCCTTGAGGTTTTTCAGGATGGTGGCGGGGGTGGTGATCACTTCGCCGTCGAGCGCGATGCGCCCTTCGGCGATGTAGCGTTCGATCTCGCGGCGGCTGGCCACCCCGGCGCGGGCGAGCAGCTTGGCGATCCGGTCGCCCTCACGCGCGGTGCCATCATCGGCGGGGGCGCGGACCTGCGGCGCGGCGGGTGCCTTTGGCAGGCGCGGCGCGGGGATCTTGTAGGGCGCGGCCTTAAGGGATTGGGGCGCGCCGGGCTGTCGGCGCGAGCCAGTGCCGGATCCGGTAGGAGCCGCGGGCCGTCCCGGGCGGCCGCTCCTGTCTTTGGGGGGGAATGCCATGTCGTGCCCCTTACGCCGGAGTGGGCGCGCCGTCACCCTTCTTCGTATTGGGCGATTTCCTGCTGGCAGATTTCGTGGAATCGGCGGATGCCGCCTTCGAGCGTGCCTAGCGTGAGCTGCGGGACGGCGCCGGTGGCAAGCCCCTGCTGGCCCAGCTCTGCGGCGCGGAAGTCTTCGGCACCGAACACTTGCCCGTCGAGCAGGTCCCAACTGCGCCGCCAGTGGTCTTCGGCCTTTTCGGTTTGTGGAGCCTCGGCGATCAGCATGAAATCTTCGACCAGCGTGAGGTCGTGCGCCTGCGGCATGATCGTCATCAGGTTCACGTAATCCGGGCTGATCACGATCACGGTGGCGGGGAAGAGCTGATAGGCGAAGGTGGCGACGCGGCGCAGCGCGGGCCAGTCAGCCAGATCGACGCCTTCGAGTTCGGTCATGCGGCCAACCAGCGAGCGCATGTGCGGGCCGATTTCGTCGCCCGCCGTGATGCCGTCCTTGAAATAGGGGCCAATGGTGCGGGCGTGGAGGCGCTGCACGTGGTAGCTTTCGAGGAACGCATCCATGATCAGCTTCCAGTTGGAGGCGACCCGGTGCGTGCGGCGGGCATAAAGGTAGTGCGAGCCGAGGTCTGCTGCGGCGAAATCGGCGCTGATCCGGGCGGCGTCGGTGAAATCGGCCGGTTTGGGCGCGAACCAGATCAGGCCGCCTGCTTCGAGGGAAGGCAGTTCGACAAGGCCGTGCGCGGACTGGTCGAAGCCGGGAAACGTATCGGGGCGGGGCAGGGCGAGGAGCTTCCCGTCGGTGCCATAAGTCCACGCGTGATAGGGGCAGACGAGGCGCTTGGTGCACTGGGCTTCGCCGCCTTCGACAAGGCGGGTGCCCCGGTGGCGGCAGACGTTCATGAAGACGTGCGCTTTGCCTACTGTGTCGCGCGTGATGAGGAGGGGCTTGCCGGTCGCGTCATGGGGCACGGCCATGCCCGGCTGCGGCAGCAGCGCGGACGGGGCCAGCACTTGCGGGAGGGCGCCGAACAGGGCAGCTTTCTCGCGCGCCCAGTGCGCGGGATCGGTGTAGACGCTGGCGGGGACGTTCGCGATCCTATCCGTCTTGCGGCCAGCGCCCGATGCGACGAGGCGGGCAAGCGCGAGCTGGCCGTCCGTAGGCCGCATGGTTGTTTCCGTGGTGGCCACTGTGCGGCTCTCCTGCGTGTAACATCGCTCTCCGGTGCTAGGCATAGCGCAATTTGCCGCTAAGCAGTACAGGCAAAGCAGGGAGCCTTGGTGAGAATGAGTGTGGACGTTTCGCAGCAGCGCACACTGCTGCAATCCTTGCAGCCCTACCGCGAGAAAGAGCCGATCGCGGCTTTCTTCCTCGGTGTTTCTTCCGGCTTTCCCTATGCGATGATCGGCGCGACGCTGACCACGCGGCTGGCGCAGGACGGGATCGACAAGAAGACGGTGACTGCCTTCACGCTGGCGTTCCTTGTCTACAATCTCAAGATCTTCTGGGCCTGGGTGGTGGACGGGGTGCGTTTGCCGGTGCTGGGGCGGCTGGGCCAGCGGGTTTCGTGGATGCTGGTGGCGGGCATTGCGGTGATGGCGGCGGTGGCCAATCTGGCGCTGGTCGATCCGCATTCGGATATCGGGGCGACGGTGCTGGCGGCGGTGCTCGTTGGTGTGGCGGGGGCGACGTTCGACATCGTGATCGATGCCTACCGGATCGAGACACTGAAGCCATATCAACTCGGCACCGGAGCGGGGATGAGCCAGTATGGCTGGCGCATCGGATCGACCGCGGCGGCCGCCCTGGCGCTGGTGCTTTCGGCGCGTAGCGGCTGGGCGGCGGGCTATATGGCCTGCGCCTTGTTTGCGCTGCCCGCAATGATCGTGGCTCTGCTGCTGGGCGAGCCGGAGCGCCGCCGCGAACCTGCCGCGCGGCGGGGCTTGCGCGAGGCGGTGGCGGCGATCATCGGGCCGTTCGGCGAGTTCTTCCACCGCGAGGGGGCCTGGCTGGTGCTGCTGTTCATCCTCGTTCACAAGGTGGGTGATACGCTGGCCAACCTGACTTTCCGGCTGCTGTTCGATGATCTGGGCTTCACCAATGACGAGATCGCGATCTGGGACGTGGGCGTTGGGTTCTGGGCGCTGTTGCTCGGCGTGTTCATCGGCGGAGTGGCCTATACGCAGCTGGGGCTGAAGCGTTCGGTGCTGCTTTCGCTGGTGCTGATGGCGGTATCGAACCTCGGTTTTGCCGGGCTGGCGCTGGCGGGGCATTCAAACCTTGGCATGGCGGCGGCAATCGGGTTCGAGAACCTGGCCTCAGGCTATGGCGGGGTGGTGGTGATCGCCTATTTCTCGGCACTGTGCGACTTGCGCTATACGGCGGCCCAGTATGCGCTCATTTCGGCCGGGGCGAGCGTGATCGGGCGTTTTGCCACGGGTACGCTCGCAGGCGGGCTGATAGAGAGCATGGGCTATCCGGCGTTTTACGTGATGACGACGGTGCTGGCGCTGCCGGGTATCGTGCTGTTCTGGTGGATGAGCCGCAGCGGGCTGGTGGATGCTGCGATGGGGACGGCTGGGGATTGAGCCCTTCAGCCAGATGACGCTATTCGGTGCTAGTCCGGCGCTTCACCGTTGCGCCTCAGCACATCGCCCGCGAGGTAGAGCGAGCCTGCGATCAGGACATCGCCATTGCTTGGCAGCGCGGCGAGGGCCTCTGCCACATTCGCGAAGCTGGCCACTGGAAGCATGGTGAACGGCGCGAAGTCTGCGGGCGTGTGCGCATCGTGGCCGGGGGCGGGGACGATGGAGACCGAGGCGAGCTTGCCTTCCAGCGGGCGCAGGATGGCGCTGGGGTCTTTGCTGGTCAGCATGCCCATGACGAGGTGGAGCGGTGCGGCTGGCGCGAAGTGGCGGGCGATGGCCTCGCCAGCATCGGGATTGTGGCCGCCATCGAGCCAGACGGTGCGGTGTCCGGCCAGCGCCGTGAGCGGACCGGTGCCGAGGCGCTGGAGGCGGGCGGGCCAGCGGGCGGCGCGGATGCCTGTCGCCATGGCTTCGGGGGTGACGGCAACCGCGCTCTGGTGGCGCAGCATGGCGACGGCAAGCGCGGCGTTATCGGCCTGATGCGCGCCTGCCAGCGTGGGGAGCGGTAGTTCGAGCGGCCCCCGCGCGTCGCGGTACTGGATGGTTTCGCCCACTTCGGCTGACCAGTCACGGCCGCGCAGGTGGACGGGCGCGCCGATGTGGCTGGCCGTGGCGAGGACGCTGGCGAGGGGGCCGGCGGCGTAGTTTTGCACCACCAGGGGCGCGCCGGGTTTGGCGATGCTCGCTTTCTCGAAGGCGATGCGGGCGAGCGGCTCTTCGGGGGTTCCGGCTTCGGGCACCAGCAGGAAGGACTCGTGGTCGATCCCCAATGTGGCGATGCCGCAGACGGCCGGGTTTTCCAGCACATTGGTGGCATCGAGCCGCCCGCCGAGGCCGGTTTCGATGACGCAGGCGTCTGCCGGGGTTTCGGCAAAGGCGAGGAAGGTGGCGACGGTGGTGACTTCGAAAAAGCTGGGGCCAAGGTCTTCGGCAGCATCGAGGACGCGTTTGAGGAGATCGGCGAGGCTATCGTCGCTGATGAGGTTTCCGGCGACGCGAATTCGTTCGTTGTAGCGCACCAAATGCGGCTTGGTGGCGGTGTGGACCACGAGCCCCTGTGCTTCGAGGATCGCGCGCAAGTAGGCGCAAGTCGAGCCTTTGCCGTTGGTGCCCGCGACGTGGAACACTGGGGGCAGTTTGCGCTGCGGATCGCCAAGGCGGGCGCAGATTTCGCGCACGGTATCGAGGCCGAGGCGGCCCTGGGGCAGGGACAGCGCGCCGAGACGGTCCAGCTGGCGCTGGACGGCCGGGTTTTCGGAAATGGCGAAGTCGCGCATGGAAGTACCCCTCCGACCCGCCTTCGGCGGGCCACCTCCCCATTTGCACTTCGTGAAAATGGAGAGGGTAAGGCCTCAGGCCGCCTGCGCGGCCATCAGGTAGCCGATGGTCTTCGCCAGCGTGGTCTTGAGCTGGTGGCGGCCCACCACCATGTCGATCATGCCGTGGGCGTGGAGGTATTCGGCGCGCTGGAAGCCTTCGGGGAGCTTTTCGCGGATCGTATCCTGAATAACGCGCTGGCCGGCGAAACCGATGAGCGCGCCGGGTTCAGCAATCTGGATATCGCCGAGCATCGCGTAGCTTGCCGTCACGCCGCCGGTGGTGGGATCGGTGAGGACGACGATATACGGGAGGCCCGCCGCGCGCATGCGGTTGATGGCGACCGTGGTGCGCGGCATCTGCATCAGGCTGAGGATGCCTTCCTGCATGCGCGCGCCGCCAGCAGCGGTCACGGCGATGAACGGGCACTTGTTCGCAATCGCGGCCTCGGTCGCGGCGATGAACGCATCGCCCACGGCCATGCCCATCGAGCCGCCCATGAAGCCGAAATCCTGCACGCCGACGACGGCCTTGTGGCCATCGATCTTGCCGACGGCGGCGGTCAGCGCATCGGGCTGCGGGTTCGCGGCGCGGGCGGCCTTGAGGCGGTCGGTATAGCGCTTGGTATCGCGGAACTTGAGCGGGTCTTCGCGCACCTTCGGCGCAGGCAGGATCTCGAACCCGGTGTCGAGCAGCTGCGCAAGGCGCTCGCCTGCGCCGATGCGGCCGTGGTGATCGCAGCGCGGGCAGACCGAGAGGTTGTCCTCATACTCCTTCGTGAAGAGCATTTCCTTGCACGAAGGGCACTTGATCCAGAGGTTGTCCGGGGTGTCGCGCTTGGGCGAGAAGGGCAGCGAATTGCGGACGCGGGTCAGCCAGCTCATGCTTCAACCTTTCGTGCATTGTGGACCGCATGGGCGAGTGCGGAGACCAGTTCGCGCACCGGGCCAACGGCGTTTTCGCCATGTTCAGCGATCAGATCAATCAGCGCAGAGCCAACGACGACGCCGTCCGCCACGCTGGCAATAGGCCCGGCCTGCTCGGGCGTGCGCACGCCGAAGCCGACGGCGACGGGGATCGTCGCGGTCTGCTTGATGCGGGTGACGGCCTCTTCGATCGAAGCGAGCGCGGCGGATTGCTTGCCGGTGATGCCTGCGACCGAGACGTAGTAGAGAAAGCCCGAGGAGCCTTCGAGTACGGCGGGGAGCCGCGCGGCATCGGTTGTGGGGGTGGCGAGGCGGATCGGGCTGATCCCGGCGGCGCGCAGATAGGGGCCGAGTTCGCCGTCTTCCTCGGGCGGGATATCGACGCAGATGACGCCATCGACACCGGCCTTGGCGGCCTCTGCGGCGAACCATTCCGGCCCGCGCGTGATCATCGGGTTGGCATAGCCCATGAGGACCAGCGGCACATCCGGGTGGCGCGCGCGGAAATCTGCGGCCATCTTCAGGATGTCGGCGGTCTTGGTGCCAGCGGCGAGGCTGCGCAGATTGGCGCGCTGGATCGCCGGGCCATCGGCCATCGGATCCGTGAAGGGCATGCCCAGCTCGATCACATCGGCGCCGCCTTCGACGAGCGCATCGAGGATGGCAGGCGTGGCAGCCGGCGTCGGATCACCGGCGGTGACGAAGCAGACGAGGGCGGGGTGGCCCTTGGCGAAGGCGGCGGAGAGGCGGGTCATTTGGGAAGTCTCATCCCGGCAAATAAGAGGAACAGAGCCAGCGCGACGAACGCATATCCGGCGGCATTGAGTATGTTTTCAGTCTTGGACCAGTCTTGAACCCAAGGCTCGTCCATTGTGCGCCAGCTTGCCCATGCCAGCATCGTCGAAGCGATACCGGCCCAGAGCAACCTGTCGCGGAGGCTCAAAGTTTGACCCCCAGATGCTCCGCGACCGAGAAGATGTCCTTGTCGCCGCGTCCGCACAGGTTCGCGAGGATGATAACGTCCTTGTCCATCGTCGGCGCGATCTTCTTCACCGCTGCAATCGCGTGGGCGGGCTCCAGCGCGGGGATGATGCCTTCGGTGCGGCAGAGGAGCTGGAAGCCGTCGAGCGCCTCGGTGTCGGTTACAGAGGTATACTCGACGCGGCCGCTTTCCTTGAGCCAGGCGTGTTCGGGGCCGATGCCGGGGTAATCGAGGCCCGCCGAGATCGAGTGGCCTTCGAGAATCTGGCCGTCCTCGTCCTGCAGGAGATAGGTCTTGTTCCCGTGGAGCACGCCGGGGCGGCCGCCCGCGAGGCTGGCGGCGTGGAGCTGGTCGAGCCCGTGGCCTGCCGCCTCGACACCCATCATCTTGACGCTCGGATCATCGAGGAAGGGGTGGAACAGGCCAATGGCATTGCTGCCGCCGCCGATGGCCGCGACGAGGAGATCGGGGAGGCGGCCGATGCGGCTGAGCATCTGGGCACGGGCTTCCTTGCCGATCACGCTCTGGAAATCGCGGACAAGCTCAGGGTACGGGTGCGGGCCAGCGGCGGTGCCGATGATGTAGAAGGTGTTGTGGACGTTCGCGACCCAATCGCGCAGCGCTTCGTTCATCGCGTCCTTCAGCGTGGCGGCACCGGCGGTGACGGGAACGACTTCGGCGCCGAGCAGCTTCATGCGGAACACGTTGGGGGCTTGGCGCGCCACGTCGGTCGCGCCCATGAAGATCGTGCAAGGCAGGCCAAAGCGCGCGCAGACCGTGGCGGTGGCGACGCCGTGCTGGCCCGCGCCGGTTTCGGCGATGATCCGCGTCTTGCCCATGCGGATGGCGAGGAGGATCTGGCCGATGCAGTTGTTGATCTTGTGCGCGCCGGTGTGATTGAGCTCG
>JBIPOH010000251.1:0-4955 GCA_044379435.1 Novosphingobium sp. | reverse complement strand
TTGCGGTTGCGAACGATGATTGCCTGATTGAACTCATATCTTCCGCTCGCAATCAGCGTGTTGTCGTCGCGCCGGCGCTCACCACACCCTTTGCGATGGCGTTGGCAGACCTCCTACGGGCCATGACGCGCCTCGGCATCGCGAAGCTGGCGGGCCTCGTGGACTTGCTTGCGGGAGAGGCCAACATCGGCGGCGGTCGCTGGGGGCATGTTATGTTCGGGAACATGCCCAACCGATCCGGGTTTGTGCTGTCGGGTCGCAACCTCGCCCCGCTCCTGCGCAGCTTCGTACTCATCCGCGAGGCGGCGAACTGAAACAAACTGTTCCTAATCCCGCGCGCGAGCACACTCTTTTGTGTGTTGAAAAACGGCAGATTTCTGCGGGTTTCGGCGTTTCGAACTGAAAGGCCAGAGCGGCGATATAAGATATAAATCGCATCGCAACCACGCGATAAAGCGCCACTATCGATGTGGGGGGAGAAATGGGGGGCGCTCAGGCTCGCGAGGGAACGCATCCAAGTGCCATTCTAGAAAATCCATATGCATCGAATGGACGCGTATCTAGAAATGGATGCCCCGCGAGGATTCGAACCTCGATAGACGGAATCAGAATCCGTAGTCTTACCATTAGACGACGGGGCAAGGGAGGCGCGCCTTTAAGCGGGGCTTGGCGCCGAGTCAAGCAAGGCAGGGGCTATTCCCGCGGCGCGCTTGCCCAGAAGCCGTAGGAACGCTAGGGTGCACGCTAAGTACCCGCCGGGCGTTTCCCTGGCAGGAAAACATAAGCGATTGGTAGTCATGGCGGAATTCGATCCGCCGGCGCAGCAGCGCAAGGCGCGGCAGGGCAAGCGGCGAGGGCGCAGGGGAGCGGCTCGTGGCAAGCCCACGGGGCCGCGTTCCGCCCCTGGCGCGCCGGCCAGCATCCCTGAAGGGCCAGTCACCGGTTCCACCGTCCGGTCTCCTGCGAGCCCTTCCGCCAGTCCCGGACCGGGCGCGCCGCACGCCATCGCAGCGTCCCCGTCAGCATCACCTTCGTCTTTCCCGCCCGCCACACCACCCTCACCCGATACGCCCCGCCAGCCTTGGCAGAAATCCATGCCGTTCCACCGGCAGGCCTATGCCGCAATCGATCTCGGCACCAACAACTGCCGCCTGCTGATTGCGCGGCCATCGGGCGATCACTTCATGGTGATCGATGCGTTCAGCCGCGTCGTTCGGCTGGGTGAGGGCCTCGCCCAATCGGGCCGCCTTTCGGATGCGGCGATGGACCGTGCGCTGGGCGCGCTGCACATCTGCGCCGAAAAGCTGCGCAAGCGCAGTGTCCACCTCGCCCGTTCGGTGGCAACCGAAGCCTGCCGCCGCGCCACCAACGGTGCCGAATTCATCGAGCGCGTCCACAGCGAAACCGGCATCCGGCTGGGCATCATCACCGCCGAGGAAGAGGCCCGGCTTGCGGTGCTGGGCTGCCACATCCTGCTGGAGCCCGGCGAAGGACCGGCGATGATCTTCGACATCGGCGGCGGCTCCACGGAAATGGTGCTGGTCGATACTGCCGAGGCGGTGCCGCGCATCCTCGATTGGCAATCGGTGCCCTGGGGCGTCGTTTCGCTGACCGAGAGCATCGGCCCGATCGACCTAACCCCTGAGGCCCGCGCGGCAGCCTATCACGAAATGCGCCGGCGGATCACCGAAGGCTTCGCCCGGTTTTCCGAGCGGGTTGGCCCGGCGCGCGTGGCAGCGGCGGCAAGCGGCGGTCTGCGCCTGCTGGGCACGAGCGGCACGGTGACCACGCTCGCCAGCCTCCACCTCGGCCTGCCGCAGTATGATCGCAGCGCCGTTGATGGCCTGATCGTGCCGACAGCCTCGATGCGCGAGATCAGCCAGCGCCTTGCGCATATCTCCCCGGCAGAGCGTGTGGCCGTGCCCTGCATCGGACGCGAACGGTCGGATCTGGTCGTTGCCGGATGCGCGATCCTCGAATCGATCTTCGATATCTGGCCTGCTGAACGGCTTGGCATTGCGGATCGCGGCATTCGCGAAGGCATTCTGCGCAGCCTTATGGCAGCTGGCGGGCTGGGCGACCGGCGCGCGGAAATACTTCAGGGCAAGAGCGCATCAGGGGGCATAACACTATGAGCCGCAGCGGCCGTGATCCGGGCACACGGGTCAAATCGGCGAAGGGCCGCACCGCCTCGTCCAACCGCTGGCTCGCGCGACAGCTCAATGATCCCTATGTGAAGCAGGCCAAGGCCGAAGGCTGGCGCAGCCGCGCCGCCTTCAAGCTCATCGAACTGGATACCCGCTTCGGCCTGCTCAGGGGCGCGCGCCGGGTGGTTGATCTTGGCATCGCGCCCGGCGGCTGGGCGCAGGTGGTGCGCAAGCAAGCACCGGCAGCCGAAGTGGTCGGCATCGATCTGCTGCCAGTCGAACCGATCGAGGGCGTGACCATTTTCGAGATGGACTTCATGGCCGACGAAGCCCCCGCCGCGCTGACCGGCGCACTGGGCGGCGCACCCGATCTGGTGATTTCCGACATGGCCGCCAACACCGTGGGCCACAAGGCGACCGACCATCTGCGCACGATGGGCCTTGTGGAAACCGCCGTCGATTTCGCCGTACAGACGCTTGCGCCCGGCGGGGCGTTCGTTGCCAAAGTCTTTGCCGGGGGGACCGACGGCGAACTGCTCAACATCCTCAAGCGCAACTTCAAGACGGTGAAGCACGCCAAGCCGCCCGCCAGCCGCAAGGATTCGTCGGAGTGGTACGTCATCGCGCAGGGCTTCAAGGGCCGCGAGGAAGGGTAAAGTTTCCACAGCTTCGGTTTTGCGCGAATCGGCTCTCGCGCCCTAACGGATCCAGCCTTTTTCTGACCGGAGACCTTTTCCCATGGCCGAATCCGCCGACGACCGCCTGCGCCTTCTGATCGAACGCATCGAACGCCTCGAGGAAGAAAAGAAGGGCATCGGCGACGATATCAAGGACGTCTATCTGGAAGCAAAGTCGACTGGCTATGACCCCAAGATCATGCGCCAGATCGTCCGCCTGCGGAAGCTGAAACCCGATGATCGCCGCGAAATGGAAGCGATTCTTGATACCTACAAGAACGCGCTGGGTATCGAATAGGAGCACTGGACGCAGGGCGCGGGTGCGCTAGGCTGAGGCAACAAGTCCAGCCGGAGTTCCCTTCATGCGCCCTGCCCTGCTTGCCGGTTTCGCCACCCTGATCGCCCTTTGCGCACCAGCGGCGGCCCAAACGGCGCCAAAGCCGGCGCCCAAAATCATGTATCTCCACGCAGGGCGCCTGCTCGATCAACCCGGCAAGCCGCCGCGCGGTGCCTCCACCGTGGTCATCACGGATGGCGTAGTGACCAGCGTGAGCGATGGAACTCTGCCCGCGCCAGTTGGCGCTACCACGGTCGAACTGGGCGATGCCTTCGTGCTGCCCGGCCTGACGGACTTGCACGTCCACCTGTTCAGCGATGGCGATCCGATGCGCGAACGGCTGGAAGCCGCGACCCGTGACCGTGAGGATGGCGCGTATCTGGGAGCGCTCCATGCGCGGCAGACGCTGGAGGCAGGCTTTACCACGGTGCGCGATCTGGGCGGCCCGCCGCGCGGCGTGCGCGCACTGCGCGATGCCATCGATGCGGGTGCAGTCCCCGGCCCCACGATCATCAATGCCGGCACGATGATTTCGGTCTCGGGCGGGCACGGCGATGGCGGCGGGCTGAACGAGGAAAGCTACGGCGCCTTTGCCCCGCACGATTACAACAACTTGTGCAATGGCGCGGACGATTGCCGCCGTGCAGTGCGCGAACAGATCCGGCTGGGCGCGCAAGTCATCAAGTTTGCCGCCACCGGGGGCGTGCTCTCCAATGTCGCGGGCGGGCTTGGCCAGCAGATGACGAGCGAGGAGATGAAATCGCTGATCGACACCGCGCACAGCTTTGGCCGCAAGGTTGCGGCGCATAGCCATGCCGCTGCCGGGACCATGGCGGCAGTCAACGCCGGGGTCGATACGATCGATCATGGCACGTTTCTGGACGAGCCGACGATCAAGGCGATGATCGCGCGCGGCACCTGGCTCGTGCCGACCATGCTCGCGCCCGAAACGGCGCTGGCGCAGGCGCGCGGCGGCCTCCTGCCGCCTGCCACGATCCCCAAGGCCGAAGCTGCTGCCGCCGCGGAGCGCCAATCGCATGCGCTGGCCATCCGGATGGGCGTGAAGATCGCCTTTGGCACCGATACGGGCGTTTCGCGGCACGGCGACAATGCGCGCGAGTTTGCGCTGATGGTGCGCGCGGGAATGACCCCCCTGGCCGCCATCACCGCCGCGACGGTCGGGGCTGCCGAAGCGCTGGGGCGCGAGGCGAGCGTGGGCCGGATCGCGCCGGGCATGCCTGCCGATATCATCGCGGTGCGCGGCGATCCGCTGGAAGACGTGACCCGGCTCGAACACGTCGATTTCGTGATGAAGCGCGGCGCGGTTGTGAAGCAGGTGCGCTGATCCTGCCATGGCCGAGGCCTTGACGATCCGCGATGCGCGCACCGCCGATGCCGCAGCCTGTGCCGAAATCTACCGCCCGCATGTGACAGACAGCTGGGTGAGCTTCGAGCTGGAGGCGCCCGATCCGGCGGAAATGGCCCGCCGAATCCTGCAGTACGGCGAAAGCCACGTCTGGCTGGTGGCCGAGCAGGGCGGAGCCATTGCCGGCTATGCCTATGGCAGCCCGCACCGCACCCGCGCCGCCTATGCCCCATCCTGCGATGTGGCGATTTACGTGAGCGCCGCCGCCCCGCGCAGCGGCATTGGCCGCGCGCTCTATCGCGAACTGCTGGCGCGGCTGAAGGCACGGGGCTTTCACGCCGCCTTTGCCGGGATCACCCAGCCCAACCCGGCCAGCGTTGCGTTGCATGAGGCCTGCGGTTTCACTCCTGTGGGAGTTTACCGCGAAG
>JBIPOH010000250.1:0-5017 GCA_044379435.1 Novosphingobium sp. | reverse complement strand
GCTTCTGCATGGTTCAGCGCTGCGTAGCCCGCCGGATCGCGCGCATCAGCATCGCGCGCGTCCACTTCGCGTGGGCGCGCAGCACCAGCGCATCCGGCATCAGACCCAGCAGCGGCAGCACGTCAGACTTCCACCGCGAGGAGATAGAGTTGGCGCAGCGCATCGAGCGGCTTCACCTCGCCTTCGTGCTCAACGTGCCAGAACGTCCAGCCATTGCACGAAGGCGCGCCCTGCACCGCCGAGCCGACGCCGTGGATCGAGCCGGTCGCCGCCTCTGCCATAATCGAACCATCGGCGCGTACGCTGGCACTCCACCGGCGCTTGCGGTCAAACAGCTGCGCGCCAGGCGCAATCATGCCGCTTTCAATCAGCGCGCCAAACGCCACGCGCGGCGCGCTGCGCTTGCTCATCATCGTGGTGAGCGCGCTTTCATCGAGTGGCAGCGCAGCGGCAATGCGCTCCTCGGCCACCGCGATATAGCTTTCCTCGCGCTCGCAGCCGATGAACTCGCGGCCAAGACGCCGGGCCACAGCGCCCGTGGTGCCCGTGCCGAAGAAGGGGTCGAGCACCACATCGCCGGGATTGGTTGTGGCCAGCATCACGCGGTAGAGCAGCGCCTCGGGCTTCTGCGTCGGGTGGGCCTTCACGCCTCCCTTGCGGATGCGCTCTTGCCCGCTGCAGATCGGCAGCACCCAGTCCGAGCGCATCTGCAGTTCGTCGTTGAGCGTCTTCATCGCGCGGTAGTTGAAGGTGTATTTCGCCTTTTCGCTGCGCGAGGCCCAGATCAGCGTTTCGTGGGCATTGGTGAAGCGGGTGCCCTTGAAATTGGGCATAGGGTTCGCCTTGCGCCACACGATGTCGTTGAGGATCCAGAACCCCAGATCCTGCAGCAGCGCGCCGACGCGGAAGATGTTGTGATAGGAACCGATCACCCACAGCGCGCCATCGGGCTTTAACAAGCGGCGCGCCTCGGTCAGCCATGCGCGGGTGAAGGTGTCGTAGCGCTCGAAGCTGTCAAACTTGTCCCAGTCGTCGGTCACGGCATCGACATGGCTGCCATCAGGGCGTGCCAGATCGCCGCCAAGCTGCAGGTTATAGGGCGGATCGGCGAAGATCAGGTCGATCGAGGCCGAGGGCAGCTCGCGCATCCGCTCGATGCAGTCGCCGCGCAGGATTTGCCCCAGCGGCAGCGCCAGCTTGCTGACCGTTTCCGCCTGCGCCGCGCGCAGCGCGCGTGCTGACCCCTTGGTCACACGTTCCTTTGCCAGAGCCACCATTGCCGTCTCATCCCCTGCTGATACCACCAGACAGGTGAATCATCGCGGACTCGCCGTCAAGCACCGACTCGCGGGATTCTCGCGAGTCGCGGGGCATCAAAGGGGGAGAACGGAACGAGTCCGCATCCATATCTGGAGTCCTGTCCCAAGGCCGCACCCCCATATCTGGTGGTGTGGCGGTGCGGACTCGCGGGCCAAAAAAGTTTGCGGTCGCTCAGCCGATCACGGCGGCAACCGGCGCAAAGCTGCGGCGATGGTGCGGCGTGGCCCCGTGCTGGCGCAGCGCGGCCATGTGTTCGGCGGTGCCATACCCAGCGTTGCGCTCCCAGCCATAGTTCGGAAACACGGCCGCCGCTGCCCGCATCAGGCGGTCCCGGTGCTCCTTGGCGAGGATCGAGGCCGCTGAAATGCATTGCTCGCTGGCATCGCCGCGCACGATCGCGCGGGCGGGCCAGGTCCAGCCTTCGCACCGGTCGGCAGGGGTCAGGTTGCCATCGACCAGCACCATGCCGATGCGATCCGCGTCGAGTGTGGCGGCAAGCGCGCCAACCGCGCGGGTCATCGCCAGCATGGTCGCGGCAAAGATATTGAGCCGGTCGATCTCCTCCACCTCAGCCACGCCCAGCGCCCAGTGGCATGTCTCGCAGATCAGCGGCTCAAGCCGCGCCCGGCGCTTGGCGCTGAGCTGCTTGGAATCGCCAAGGCCAGCGGGCGGCGCGGGTCCCAGAACGACCGCTGCGGCAACCACCGGCCCGGCCAGCGGTCCGCGCCCGGCCTCGTCAACGCCGACGATAAGTCCATCCGGCAGCGCCAGGCCGTTTCCGGCAGACGCCGAAGGACCGCTGACAAAGGCCCTCCGCACTGGCATGCTGCGATCCATGAAAACTCCTGTCCTTTCCGCGTTGGCGCTGGCCGCCCTCGCCGTGACCAGCGCCGTAACCGGTTGTTCGAGCCCCGCTGCGGCCGGTGACAACGTCATCGTCACCAGTCCCACCGCGCAGATCACACAAGTTACCGTGACGGACGAGGCAACCTTCGATGAACCCTGGGCGATGGCCTTCCTGCCGGGTAGCAATGCTGCGCTCATCACCGAAAAGGCAGGCAAGCTCAAGTTCTGGCGCCAGGGGCGGCCGGTCCAGCAGGTCCGCGGTGTTCCTGCGGTGGCCTATGGCGGTCAAGGCGGCTTCGGTGATGTGGTGATCGCGCCCGATTATGCGACATCGCGGCTGATCTACCTGAGCTGGGTAGAAGCAGGCGCGGATGGCAGGGTCGGCGCCGTGGTTGGGCGGGCGCGGATCGAGTTTCCCACAACTGGCCCGCGCCTCAGGGGATTGCAGGTGATCTGGCGGCAAGGCCCCAAGGCGGAGGGCCAGGGACATTTCTCGCACCGCATCGCCTTCTCGCCCGATGGCCAATACCTGTTCATCAGTTCGGGCGACCGGCAGATGTTCACGCCTGCGCAGGATCTCAAGGTCACGCTGGGCAAGATTGTCCGCCTCCTGCCCGATGGCACGCCCGCGCCGGGCAATCCCTTTGCGGGCAAAGTGGGCCGCAACCGGCAGATCTGGTCCTATGGGCACCGCAATGCGCTGGGGCTGGCGTTCGATGCGAAAGGGCAGTTGTGGGATCTCGAACACGGCCCGGCGGGAGGTGATGAGCTCAATCTCGTCCGCCCTGGCAAGAATTATGGCTGGCCGCTCGTCTCCAATGGCGACCATTACGACGGAAGACCGATCCCGCGCCATGCCACCCGGCCTGATCTGGTGGCTCCGGCCATCAGCTGGAACCCGGTGATCGCGCCGGGCAATTTCCTGTTCTACAAGGGCAACCTGTTCGCGGGCTGGAAGGGCCACGCGATCTGCGCGGGGCTCGTCAGCGGCGGGCTCGTGCGCGTCGCCACGGCTGGAACCGACGGCAGCGAACGCGGCCGGGAACTGGAGCGGATCGCGCTGGGCAACCGCATCCGCGAGGTTGAGGAAGCGCCCGATGGCGCGCTCTATGTGCTGGAAGACGGCGCCGGGGGCCGCTTGCGCAAGCTCGTTCCTGCCGCAGCGGGGAACTGACCAGTGGTATTTGATGCATCGCGCGTGGATTGCTGGATCTTCGATCTCGATTACACGCTCTATCCCCCGGCCTGCGGCCTGTTTGGCCAGATCGACCAGCGCATGGGGCGCTTCATCGAGAACCTGCTCGGCTGCGATCCGATCGAGGCCAAGCGCGTTCAGAAGCTCTATTTCCATGATCACGGCACGACGCTGGCAGGCTTGATGCATTACCATGCCATCGACCCGCGCGAGTTCCTCGATTTCGTCCACGATGTCGACATGAGCGTGCTGGCGCAGGCCCCGCGCTTGGCAGAACAGATCATGGCCCTGCCCGGGCGGCGGCTGATCTTCACCAATGGCGACCAGACTTATGCCGAGCGGGTGCTGGCTGCATTGGGGCTGGAGCAGTGCTTCGAGGGGATGTGGGACGTGGTGGCGATGGACTACAAGCCCAAGCCCGAGCCTTCGGCCTATCACGGGCTGATCGAGGCCTTCGGGTTCGATCCGGAGCGAGCGGTGTTCGTGGAAGATTCCGCGCGCAACCTTGCGCCCGCCAAAGCGCTGGGCATGCAGACGGTCTGGATCGACTGCGCCAGCGAATGGGGTGGCCGGGCCAAGGACGATGCGGCGATCGATCTCGTCATCGACGATATGCCGCAGTGGCTGGAATTGGTTTGCGCAGAGCTTGCAGGCGCGCCCGCGCTCCGTTAGGCCCCGCCAACTGTTTTTCCCGGAGCCAAAGCCATGACCGCAGACCTGCAGGCCGCCATCGAAGCCGCGTGGGAAGCCCGCGCCGACGTCACTCCCGCCAGCAGCGCCGTCCGCGAAGTGGTTGAAGCAGCGCTTGAACTGCTGGATAGCGGCCAAGCGCGCGTGGCCGAAAAGGTCGGCGGGGAATGGATCGTCCACCAGTGGCTCAAGAAGGCCGTGCTGCTCTCGTTCCGGCTGAACGACAACGCCGTGATCGAACACGGCGCGGGCGGTGCCCCGGCTTACGACAAGGTGCCCTCGAAGTTTGCCGGATGGGACGAGAACCGCTTCCGCGAGGCAGGCTTTCGCGTGGTGCCGGGTGCTGTCGCGCGGCGCGGCGCGCATATCGCCAAGGGCGTGGTGCTGATGCCGAGCTTCGTGAACATTGGCGCCTACGTCGATGAAGGCACGATGGTCGATACCTGGGCCACGGTCGGCTCCTGCGCGCAGATCGGCAAGAACGTGCACATCTCGGGCGGCGCCGGCATCGGCGGCGTGCTCGAACCGCTGCAGGCCGGGCCGGTGATCATCGAAGACGGCGCCTTCATCGGTGCGCGCTCCGAAGTGGCCGAAGGCGTGATCGTGGGCGAAGGTGCCGTCCTTTCGATGGGCGTGTACCTTGGCGCCTCGACCAAGATCGTCGACCGCGCGACGGGCGAAGTTCATATGGGCCGCGTGCCGCCCTATGCCGTGGTTGTGCCGGGCGCGATGCCGGGCAAGCCCCTGCCCGATGGCACGCCGGGCCCCTCGCTTTATTGCGCGGTGATCGTGAAGACCGTGGACGCGCAGACCCGGAGCAAGACCGGGATCAACGAACTGCTGCGCGACTGACCCGTGGCACGGGCAGCAACCCGCTGGGTGCTCGCCCTGCTCTATGCACTGGCGGGCGCGCTGCATCTGCTGCTGCCGCGCCCGTTCCTTGCCATCATGCCGACATGGGTGCCT
>JBIPOH010000249.1:0-5021 GCA_044379435.1 Novosphingobium sp. | reverse complement strand
CTTGGCCACCCAGTCGGTCTCGCCGCCAGCCGCCGCGCGGTCGGTTTCGGTGACAGGCTTGGCCGCCTCGGCAGATGCGGCAGCGGCGGCCAGCGTTTCAGCGGGCACGGTGGCGGCAAAGTTGGCAACGACAAGGCTACCGCCCTTGCCGATCACGAACCGGCTCGATGCATTGCCCGCGCTACGTGTGCTGCGGGTACAATCGACGAACTTGCCGCCCTCGGGCAGGGTCATGGCCTGTGCCTGCACCACGTGGGTGCCCGGCATCAGCCCTTCGAAGTGGTACCGGCCATCGGCATCGGTAACGGCAAAGCTGCCATCTTCGAGCACGATCCGCACGCCGCCCAGCCCTGTGCGCGGGGCGCTGCGCGTATTCGGCACATCGCAATCGCCCAGCGTGACGCGGCCAATCACGGTCATGGTCGCGGCAAGGTTGTCGCGTTCGATGCGCACGGCTGCACTTGCCGCTGCGGTTAGTCCGCGTGCATCAACAGCATCAATTCGGTTAACGGCTTGTCCTGCGGAAGCCTCCGGACGGACCGTCATGGCATACGTCAGGGTGCGAGTTGCCCCCGGGGCGAGCGTGCCGATGGCAATGGTCAGCGTGCTACCATCCGGGGACACTGTCACCGTGTCCTTCGGCGCCTTTGCGCCATCGAGACGGATCGTGCCCGCGCGCAGGCGCAGGCTGGCCGATGGCCGGTCAGTGAGCACGACACCGCGCTTTGCGCGGC
Organism: Novosphingobium sp.; assembly: GCA_044379435.1. Classification (GTDB taxonomy): domain Bacteria; phylum Pseudomonadota; class Alphaproteobacteria; order Sphingomonadales; family Sphingomonadaceae; genus Novosphingobium. The sequence goes on along the minus strand of JBIPOH010000249.1, from coordinate 4,287 downwards.
CGGGATCGGTATTGCGCACGGTCACCGTATAGAACACCGCATCACCCGGCTGGGCGACCTGGCGCGAAGCAGCCTTGCCAAGCGCCACGGCCACCGGCGGGCGATCCACGGGAATATCGACACGAACCGGAGCTGGGCTCGAAAGTGCCAGATTTTCACCATAGGATGCTGGAAGAATAACCAATTCGCCCCCATCGGGGCGTGTCAGGCCGACGAAGTTTTTCGGCGTGAGCGCAGACGGCGCCGTGTAGGGCTCTGGTGGGACAACGACCAGCTGGTAAGTGCCGAACGCAGCCAGCGGGAAGCGGTATTCGCCCGCCGGCATCTGATAGGTGCGGCCCGCGCCATCGGTTACGACCGAGCCCGTGATGATGGTGGAAGGCCAGGGCGTGACGCCATCGTCGGCAAACACGCGGGCCGGTTGGCCTGTCGCCACATTGATCAGCGTAACCCGCGCACCATCGATCGGGGCGGCATCTTCGCTATCAAAAACAAGGCCATAGGGATCGGCAAGTACGTCGACATCGGTCTTGATGACCGAGCCATCGCCACTGGTGCCGTTGTAGGAGACGGTGACCTTGTCACCGCCGGAAACGCTGAGGCGGCAGTCGCCATCGCGGGGCTGCGGCGGGATCGCGCTGGTCGGGATGGCACCATAGAACACGCCGCTGTCTGCGGCGTTTTCGGTGACGGTCATTTCTTCCTGATCGCCGCTCGCGGACCTGATCGTCACTCTGACGGTGTCTATCCTGCCAGGATCGAGCGCGGCCCGCGTGAGGACGAGGCGGAAGGCGACCGGCTGGCCGACCGTGATGCTGGAGATCGTCGAAGTGTCCGAAGGATCGGCGCCTGCAGCGTCAATCGAGGCCGCAGGCAGCGCGGTGCCGCCGCAATGGCCGCTGTCGATGAGGAAGGTCTGGCCGCCGGTGGGCAGCGGAAGGACCGAAATCTTGGGGTTTTCGCGCACCACTTCGAACGCGACCACGTTGGAATCGGTGGTGACAACAGCTTCGCCCTGGCTCCAGCGGGCATGGGCGGTGTTGGTGATGGTGTTGGACGCGGTGCTGGCGGCAGCCGGAACGCAGATCATGGCAAGCAGCGCTGCAAAAAGCAGCGCGGCGCATGCCCAGATCCTGTTCCGCAATGCCGACATGGCGTTTTTTCTTTGCTTTTCAGAGAAAGGATTGGGGTAAGGCGGCGGGCTCCCCCCGGAGTTGCCGCCGCCTTCCCGTCCAGATCCTCAGGTCATTGAGGGGTGGCCTCTCGGGCCGCGCTCAATTGATCGTGGCTTGGAAGACCACTGTCCGCGTTTCGCCGCCGGCAACCGAGGCCAGCGTTCCGGTAACCGTGTTGGACGCCATCGTGCCCGTGCCGGTCGTGTCGGCCGCGCAAGTGGCTACGCCGCTTGCGATCGTGGCGGTGCCGTTGGTCCTCACGCCGAACGTGCTGTCGTACGTCAGGTTGACCGGAATCGGGTCGTTAACGGTGATCGACGTTGCCGACGCGCTGCCCGAAGCGTTGCTGATCGCGATGCAGTACTGGATCGTCGCGCCCGGAATCATCTTCGGATTGGTCGTGCCGTTGACCGGATCGTTGATGATGCGCGAGGACTTTATCGCCGTGAGCGTCGCGGCAGAAACGGTATAGTCGTCTCTTGCCGAGAACGCCGCATCGCGCGCTGCGTCGGTGATGCCCGCCGCATCGGCGAACACGGTATCCATCCCCGAGGTGTTGGCACCCGCGGTCTGCGTCAGCGCAGCGCCCTGCGTACCCGCAACGCCCGCTTCGCGGCCGGTGGCCGTCAGCGTGACCGCCGCAACCGAGTTGTTCGCCTGGCCCAGCGCTACGTCAGCGACGACGAACACGGTGGCCGAGGCATCGGCGGCGATTTCGTCAAGGAAGGTCGACTGCAGATCGGTGCCGAGGTCGAAGTTGCCGTTGCCGTTGGTATCGCGGAAGATGCGCACGTTGCTGACGTTGAAGTTGTCGGTGTTCGAGTGCGCACCGGCACCGCCCGTCTGCTGCGCCACGGCGAGCAGGAAGTCGAGCGGGGCGTTCGAGGTGTTGGTCACGGTGAAGGCCGTCACCTGGTTCGTCGAACCCGGGTTCACGGTCGTCGTCGTGGTGCCGACTTCGGCAACCGTCAGGCTGATGCTGCGGTCGACGGTCAGCGTGTCGGACGCGCTCGTGCCGGTCTGGTTGATGCCGCCGACCTGGAAGGCGACCGACACCGTGTTGACAATCGTCGAACCGGCGGTGGTTCCGGCCGCGTGGGCCGGATTGGCGCCGAGGACGGCAAGGGCGCAAACGCCCGCCGCACCCAGCAGTTTGCTGCGATACGTCATTTTCTTATGCTCCACTGGGTTGCCTGCGAATATTCCGGTCGCTCACAGGCATGACGACCCCGTTTCGCCAATTCAGCGAACGATTCCGTGGTATTGGACCTCTCCCGAAGCGCCTGGGGCGATGGCGGGAATGGTCCAGCGAATGTGCGTCACGTCGGCAGCCGTAGCGGTGCGTTCACCGCCCTCGGCCCCGGCAACCTTGAGGCTGCCAAGCTGGCCCCAACTCTTGCCGCCATCGACCGAGACTTCGGTGCCCGCTGCGCCATCGGCGGTCAGCGCGACAGCAGAGGGCAGCGGGTTGGTCACGACGAAATTGGTCACCGCCTGCGTGCCCTCGTTGCGATAGCGCGTGGTGAACAGCAGCCGGTCGCCGGGAATGACGACCTTGGGTTCGGTCAGTTCGATCTTGCTGACGCCGTTGTCGGTCACGGTCTTCTCGAGCATGACATCGCCCTTGAGCGTGACCGGAGAAGGCGTGGATTGCGCGGCGGCGAGAGCTGGACCGGCCGCGGCGATCATCGCTGCGGCGCCGACGAAGGACTTGACGAGGATGGAGATTTTCATGGGTCTGCTTCCCTGTTTGATCAATTGATCTTGACGGCGAAAACGACAGTCTTGGTGGTGCCGCCGGTGATCTTGCCGAGCGTGACGTCGATACCGTCCGCTCCGCCGGTGCCGGCATCGGTGTCGGCAGCATCGGTCAGCGCGGCGGCATCGAGCTTGAGCGATCCGGGCACGTACGTGGTGCCGGCCGGAATCGCGTCGGTCACGTGAAGGCCATCGAGCGAGCCCGAGCCGGTGACCTTGGCAGCCAGTGAATAGGTCACGACCGCGCCGGGCACGGGTTTGGCCGTGCCGAAGGGATCGAGGATCTTGGCGGACTTGGTCAGCGTGATGTTGGCCAGACTGGCGACCAGCGCCGCCAGCGCGTTGTCCGATGCGGTGGTCAGGCCCACGACGGCATCGCCGCCGCCTTCGCCCTTGCCGGCAAAGCTGGTGCCGGGGGTGCCGCTGCCAGTCTGCGCGGTGGCCGTAAGGCGCACCTGGCTGGTCTCGGCGTCGGTCGCATCCGCGGGCAGATTGGCCAGCACGAAGACCTTGACGCTCCTGTCGGGTGCCAGCACCGGGGTCGCCAGTGCGCCTGCGGTGAGCACGGTATCGACGCCGGGATCGTAGACGCCGTTGTTGTTGCTATCGAGCACGACCGATTTGATCAGGGCGTCAAAGGCATTGCCCGAGATCCTCGGGTCTGCGGCCAGATTGAACGCTTCCGGGCCATTGCCGCTGTTGGTGACCGAGTAGATCAGCACGGCGGGGCTGTTGGTCGCGGTGGCCGGAGCGGTGCTCAGCGTCGCCACGGCGACATCGAGCAGTTCGTCGACCTTCACCGTAACCTTGTTCGACGTGACGGTGCCGGTGCCGGACCCGGTCTTGTAGGTGGCGGTCGCCGTGTTCTCGATCAACGTACCCGCGAGAACGCCTGCGGCATGCGCAGCGCCCGTGAGCGGCGCGCTGAGCGCCAGCGCGGCAATGGAGGGGGCGGCAAGCGAGCATCGGGCGATGCTCGCAGCCCGGCGAAGAGGGGTGGTGTACGTATTCATACGTGGCCCTTTCCACCGGGCGTGGTTAACATCACGTAAGGACAGGACGAGTGGACCGGCGGCAGCCAGCGGGCAGCGCAGAAGGCGCAGTGCGCCGCCGTTAACCCTTATCTCGCAGGGTTGCGCCGCTCCGCGTGTGGCAACGCCCCGGAAATTCGCCACTTTCGTTAGCGTTCGCATGCGGCGTTGCGGCAAAGGTTACCTGAAATGCGCCTAGGTAAAGGCATCAGGCAACGGGCAGGAATGATTTAAATTTGATCCGAACCGGTTAGGGATTTGGCCAATTCCCGATGAATCCCTTGGTGTGGCGGCATGGTGCATCCCGATCCGGCGCGGCGGCG
>JBIPOH010000032.1:0-16833 GCA_044379435.1 Novosphingobium sp. | reverse complement strand
GGGATGGCCGAACTGTTTGCGGTCAATACCATCGGCCCCGCGCTGATCGCCAAGCACACCCTGCCGCTGCTGCGGCGCGATGGGCGCGCGGTGGTTGCGGCGCTGTCCGCCCGCGTCGGCTCGATCACGGACAACCGGCTGGGCGGCTGGCATGCCTACCGCGCGAGCAAGGCGGCGCTCAACATGCTGGTCAGGAACATCGCGCTCGAACTCGCGCGGACACATCCGCAGGCGATTGCCGTGACGCTGCATCCGGGGACGGTCGATACCGGGCTTTCCGCCCCGTTTCAGCGCGGTGTGGCGGAAGGGAAACTGTTCACCCCGGCCTTTTCGGCAGAAGCGCTGCTGCGGGTGCTGGATGGGCTGACCCCGGCGGACAGCGGTGGGCTCTATGCGTGGGATGGGGCGCAGGTGCCGTTCTGAACCGGTTCAATACTGCCGGATCATATCGAGGAACCTGTCGCCATAGGCCTCCAGCTTGCGCGCGCCGACGCCGCCTATCTGGCCAAGGTTCTGCAGCGAAGCGGGGCGGCGGGTGGCCATGTCGCGCAGCACGGAATCGTGGAAGATCACATAGGGCGGCACGCCCGCTTCCTGCGCGAGTTCGCGGCGCAGACCCCGCAGCGCCTCGAACAGCGGATCACCGATGGGGTTGGGTTCCGTTTCGGCGCCCCGGCGTCGACGGCTGGTGCGTTCGGCCTTGGGTGCTACGACGAGATCGAGCCGGCCCTCGCCCTTGAGCAGTGCGCGGGCATCGCCGCCGAGCATGAAGCCGCCATGTTCGTTGGTGACCAGCGTGCCGCGCGCCTGCAGCGCGCGGGCGACGGAGCGCAGCAACGTGGCTTCCTCGCCCGGCACGATTCCGAACACCGAAAGCTGATCGTGGCCCCGGCTGGTCACGCGCTCGTCTGCTGCGCCGGTGAGGATCTTCTCAAGGTAGCCGAGGCCGAACATCTGCCCGGTGCGATAGACGGCGGAGAGCAGCTTGCGTGCCAGCTCGGTCGCGTCGGTCACGCCCGGGGCATGGAGGCAGTTGTCGCAATTGCCGCAAGCCTCGGGCGGGTGTTCGCCGAAGTGGCGGAGCAGGACGGCGCGGCGGCAGGTGGGCGTTTCGACAAGGTTTGCCAGCGCATCGAGCCGGGCGCGTTCGCTCGGTTGGCGGTGTTCTTCCACCTCGCCGATGCGCATGCGGGCGCGGGCGAAATCATCCGCGCCCCACAGCATGAGCGCGACGGCATCATCTCCGTCGCGGCCCGCACGGCCGGTTTCCTGATAGTAGCCCTCAATGGACTTGGGCAGGCCTGCGTGGGCGACGAAGCGCACGTCGGGCTTGTCGATCCCCATGCCGAAGGCGACCGTGGCGACCATCACCATGTCTTCGCTCGCGACGAAAGCAGCCTGATTGGCGGCGCGCACGTCTGCCGGAAGGCCAGCGTGATAGGGAAGCACGCGGCGCCCACCTTCCGCCAGTTGAGCAGCGATTTTCTCGACGCCGTTGCGCGTGGGAGCATAGACGATGCCGGGGCCGCGCTGCTCCGCGAGGAGCGCCTTCAGCTGGCGCAGCGCGTTGTCACGCGGGGTGATACGGTAGCGGATATTGGGCCGGTCGAACCCGGCGATGATCAGGCCCTCATCGGCAATACCCAGCTGGGCAAGGATATCCGCGCGGGTGTGGCGGTCTGCCGTGGCGGTGAGGGCGAGGCGCGGGACATCGGCGAATGTATCGAGCAGCGGGCGAAGAAGGCGGTAATCGGGCCGGAAATCGTGGCCCCATTCGGAAACACAGTGCGCTTCATCAATGGCGAAAAGTGAGATGGGTGCGCGGGTGAGCAGTTCACGGAAATGCGGCTGGCTGGCGCGTTCGGGGGCGACATAGAGCAGATCGAGCTGGCCCGAGCGAAAACGCTCGATCGTCTGCTCACGGTCCATATCGACGCTGGTGAGGGCAGCAGCGGCCAGGCCGTTGGCATTCGCGGCGCGCAGCTGATCGTGCATCAGCGCAATCAGCGGCGAGACGACGACACAGGTTCCCGGCAGCATCGCGGCGGGTAGCTGATAGGTGAGCGACTTGCCCGCGCCAGTGGGCATGACCGCAAGGGTGGACTGACCCGCCAGCACGCGGCTGACGACTTGTTCCTGCACGCCGCGAAACGCGCTGAAGCCGAAAATGCGCGCGAGGGCGGAGCTGGCGTCTTCGCGGGCTTCTGGGCTGATCGTGCTCACGCGGCTGCCATGGCAGATCGGGCGGCCTAAGGAAAAGCCCTATTGGCTCCGCGGCGGTGGAGAGCGCAGGCCGATCCGGGCCAGTACGGCTTCTTCGGCAGCGGTGAAGGCGCTCGTGCCCTTCGGCGCATCATCCGGCACGGAGGTGGTGAAGAAGGCCACGCCGCGCCCGGTCTTGGGATCGAGCCACAGGCCGGAGCGCAGGCCATAGGCTTCGCCGGGGTGGCCGAGGCGGGGCACGCCATCGCCGAAAGGGTCGTCTTGGCAGCCAGCGGCGTGGTTTGCGATGCGCTGGACGGCAAGGGCATAGGCGCAGAAGAAGCCGTCAGGCTCGCCGTTTTCGCCAAGACCGTTGCGGCCATTGAAGCGCCATGCGGGATACGTGAGCGCGGCGAAGCTGGCGGGAGAAAGGAAGCCCCGCCCGCCGCGCGCGAGCATCTGGCCGATGCGGGCAAGATCGCGCATTGAAATTCTGAGGCCGCCCTGGGGCGAGAACAGCGCGCCATTCCAGCCGGGGGTATAGGCGGCGAGATCGCAAGCAGCGCTGGGCAGGACGACAACCGGGCAATCGGGCAGCGCGCCCTTCAGATCATCGCGGGCGACAGTGCCATCAGCGCGATAAAGCACCACGGCGCGGGCGGCGGCCGAGGCATCGCAGCCGGACCAGTTGAAACAGGCGGAAAGCTTGAGCGGTTGCAGCACAAGGTCCTGCATCAGGCGGTCGAAGCGCTGCCCGGTGGCGGCTTCCATGACTGAGGCGACGACGGGGAAATTGAGATTGGTATAATGGAACCAGTCATCGCCGGGACCATGCGCCGGGTCCCATGCGCGCGGATCGGCGAGGCGCTGGCGCAGGGTTTCACCCAAGGGGACGATGTAGTCTGCGCCGTCTGTCAGGCCCGAACGGTGGGAGAGGAGGAGGCGCAGGGTGATGGGACGATCCGGGAACTGCGGGTGGCGCAGCGGCCAACCAAGGTAGGCGGAAACGTCGCGGTCCAGATCGAGCCTGCCCTGATCCACCAGCCGCAGCACGCCGAGCGCGGTGACGAGCTTCGAGACCGAGGCGATCCGGACGGGATCATCGGGAGTGACCCCGCGGCCCGTGGCGCGATCCGCGAGGCCTTCGGCGAGGGCGGGGCGGATGGTGTGCCGATCGAAGGTAACGGCCACCGTTGCGGGAGGCGCTGCTGCTGCCGCCGCCGGGAGAAGGAGCGCGGCCAGCAAGGCAAGCGCGGCCCTCACCCCAGCCCCAGTCTGGCAAGGCGCGGGCGGACGTTGGGAACAGTGAGCATGGTGCTGGCGACGGCCATCAGCAGCATCGCGGTGAAGGTTTCGGCAGTGATGATCTGCTTGTCGAGCAGCACGTTGACGAAGATGATCATGATCAACGCCTTGGTCTGGAGCATCCAGCCGATCACGGCGGCCTCGCCCTTGGGCCAGCCGAGCAGGCGGCCCGCGAGGTGCACGCCCGCAAGCTTGCCGGCGACTGCGGCGAACAGGAACAGGGCAGCGGCGCCAAACACCGCAGCGCCGCCCACGCCCCAGTTCGTGCGCAGGCCAGTGGACAGGAAGAACACCGGCATAACCGCAAGCAGCAGGAATTCCCGGAAACCGTCGAGCCGTTCGCGGTTGTACCACTTGGCATCGAGCACCGCGCCCGCAAGAAACGCGCCGACCATGAAGTGCAGGCCCGACCAGTCTGCCGCAAAGCCGCATCCGGCAAGCCAGACGAGGCTGACATACCAGCGGTCGTTTTCGCTGATCCGGGCGACGAGTTGGCGCACGGCCCAAGCCGCTAGCGCGAAACCGGCCAGAAACAGGCCTTGCCGCCCGACGCGCTCCCAATCGAGCAGGATCAGCGCCAGCACGCCCCAGATCAGCACGTCATCGAGGCTGGCATAGCGCAGCAGGCGTTGGCCGAAGGGGGTGCGGAAGATGGCGAGCTTTTCCATCAGCAGCACGAGGATGGGCAGCGCGGTGACCGCGCAGGCCATGCCGATGCCGAGAACGGCCTGTCCGAAATTGCCTTTTGGCCCGATCCAGCCCGGCTGCTGCAGCAGCACTGCCGCCGCGCCTGCACCGAGGACCAGCGGGAACAGCAGCGCGCAGCCCGCCGTGATCGTGGTCTCGCGCCAGTTGTCGAGCGCATCGCCCAGATCGAGTTCGAGCCCGGCAGCAAACACGAACATCATCACTGCCCACCAAGCGACGCCATTGAGCGCGCCGATCACCTGCGGGTTGAACACGAAGGCGTAGTAGGCGGGAAACAGCGCGCCGAGCACGCCGGGGCCAAGCACGATGCCGCCGACGATCTGCACCACGACCAGCGGCGCATAGTGATCGGTGCGCAGCAGCCGCCAGACCGCATAGGGCACGGCCAGAATGATCGTCAGCGCGATCAGGAAGATTTCCGAGGTGCTCATCACAGGCCGTAGGTCATGCTCATGGCGGGGCCATAAAAGGCGGGCAGACCCATGGGAAGCCCTTCGCGAGAGCAGGGCCTAAAGCGGATTATCCAGCTTGATGATCGCCTCGTTGCTCTTGCGCTGATCGGTGTGGAGTTCGCGCGGTTTGGCAAAGCTGGCGATCACCGGGGCATCGCGGCCATAGAGATCCGCGAAGCTGCGCATCAGCCCACCCACGTCGCGTGCGACGGTGAAGTAGGTGACGTAGACCGCCCAGGGCTTGGTCATCGGCACCTTGGTATACTTGCCCGAGAGGTTGTATTCCACCGCAGTTTCTGGCGGCAGGTCGGCGCCCAGAATGGCCATGGTCATCGCCAGTTCGGTAGCGCGTTCGGCGCGGATGCAGCCGTGGCTGAGCGCGCGCGTGGGCAGAGCGAACAGATTGCGGTTGGGCGTATCGTGGATGTAGATCGCATGCTCGTTGGGCATGTCGAGCTTCATCTTGCCCAGCGAATTGTTCTCGCCGGGCTGCTGCACCACGGTGATCGTGCCATCGGCGTTCTTGGTGGCGACATAGCCCTGCCGCTTGGCCGATGCGGGGCTGGCGATCAGCCGCTTGCCCAGTCCTTCGCCTACCACGATCGATTGCGGCACGGTCCATGTCGGGTTGAACACGACATTTTCGACCTGTTCGGCCAACTGCGGCGTGGCGGTCTTGCCCGGCTTGCCGACGATGGCGCGGTAGGTGCGGATGATCTTGTTGTTGACCGTCAGCCGCAGCTCCTGCTCAGGCACGTTGATGATCAGGTATTGCAGGCCAAGATCGCGTCCCAGCCAGCGCCAGCGGTCCATGTTGGCCTTGATCATCGCGATCTGCCGGGGATCCTTTGCCTTGGGCAGCATGTCGCGCAGCAGCGCATAGTCCGGGTGCGTGGGCGCAAGCGAGGCCAGCACGCCGGGAATGTCGTGTGTTTCGATGGCCTGCGCCAGAAGCTGGGAATTGGGGTGCAGGTCCTGATCGGGATCGACCGCAAACCATTGGACGCGCGCCGGCATCGGTGTGCGCCCGTCGCGCAGGTCTTCGGCCAGCCACACAAACAGGCGGCTTGCCATGGTATCGAGCTCGTCGCTTTCCCCCTTGGCGATCTGCGCGGCGAGCTTTGCCGGTTCATAGTCCGCAGGGCTAAACCCGTCGGCTCCGATCGCCTTGATCGCAGCGAGGAGGGCCTTGGCATCGGGCAGCGTCCAGTGAGCCAGCGGCGGCGGCGCGGGCTGGAATGCGTCCACGGCCGTCGCGGATGATGGCGCCGAGGCTGAGGGAGCGGCAGTTGGCGTTTGGCCAGCCTGCGGTGCAGAAGCGGAAGCGGAAGCAGCAGGTGCCGGCTTTGCCGCATCGGGCTTCGCGGGCTGCGCTGTGGCGGTCAAATCCACCGGTCCCTGCTGCGCTGCTGCGGGCGCGATCCATGCCGCCCAGCCCAGCGCAGCCCCGCCGAGGAGGCTGCCGAGACGTTTGCGATGGATCGTGCGCATGATTGTGATGTTCCCTGTTGGCCGCCCGGGCCTGAGTGTGCGAATCCTGCCCCAAGCTGCCGCTGCAATCAAGCAAGCCTGCTGACTGTATGCTGAATTCGCCTGCCAAACGCGTCGTTGTCGGCCTTTGCGCTCTGGGGGCAGGCTCGCTATGGGCGGGCGATGAAGCGCACCGCTCCCTTGCTGCCCATTCTTGCCGCTTTGACGGGCCTTGCCTGTTTTGGGGTGATGGACGGGTTCATGAAGATCGCCGCGCTCGCGGTCGGCTCTTATGCTGCGCTGTTCTGGCGCAATCTGGTGGGCTCGCTCATCATGTTTCCCATCTGGCTGGCGCGCGGCAACAAGGATGGCAGCCGGAGTCTGCCCGGGCGCGCGGCGATGAAGCTGCATCTGATGCGCTCGGGCGTTTCGGGCGTGATGGCGGTGATGTTCTTCTATGGCCTTGCCCGCACGCCGGTGGCCGAAGCGATGGCGCTTTCGTTCATTGCGCCGCTGCTCGCGCTCTATCTGGCGGCGGTGACGCTGGGCGAAGAGCTTTCCAAGCGCGCCGTTGCGGGTTCTGTGCTGGCATTGGCCGGGGTTGGCGTGATCGCGGCAGGCAAGTTTGATGGGCAATATGATGCCGAAAGCGTGCGCGGGCTGATCGCCATCCTGCTTTCGGCGGTGCTCTATGCGTGGAACCTCGTGCTGCAGCGGCGGCAATCGCTGCTTGCCGGGCCGGAGGAAACCTCGTTCTTCCAGACGTTCTTCATCTTCTGCCTGCTGGGCCTTGGCGCATGGTGGTTCGCGCCGCCGCCGCCTGCACAGATGTGGCTGGTGCTGGCGGCCTCTGCGGTGCTCTCCACCGGCTCGCTGATGCTGCTTAGCTGGGCCTATGCCAGGGCCGAGGCGCAAGTGCTGGTGCCGCTGGAATACACCGCGTTCATCTGGGCGGCGCTGACCGGGTGGGTCGTCTTTTCCGAGCCGCTCACGCTGCGCACACTGGCGGGTGTGGTGCTGATCGTGGCTGGCTGCCTGATCGCGTTGCGGCGCGCGGCGGCGGCAGACGCTGCTGCTGAACGCGCTTGAAGCGCCCGCTCTCGTGTTCAGACTATGCATTTCATGCGGGGCGCAAGTCTTGACGCGAAAGCCGTCTCGGCGCATCGCGCACCGTGCCCTCGGGGGCGGCTCCCGCGCGGCAAACGGTATCAGCTAGAAGGGATTACGCATCGCCATGACCCAGGTCGGACAGGACACGCTCGGCGCGCGCAGCACGCTTACTGTCGGCGGCAAGGACTATGCCTATTACGCGCTCGGCACGGCCGCAGCAGCCTATGGCGATGTCTCGCGCCTGCCGTTCTCGATGAAGGTCCTGCTCGAAAACCTGCTGCGCTTCGAAGACGGCGGTTTCACTGTTTCGACGGACGACATCAAGGCACTGGTCGATTGGCAGAAGGACCCTGCCAGCAGCCGCGAGATCCAGTATCGCCCGGCACGCGTGCTGCTGCAGGATTTCACCGGCGTGCCCTGCGTGGTCGATCTGGCGGCGATGCGCGATGCCATCGCCAAGCTGGGCGTCGATACCTCGCGGATCAATCCGCAAGTGCCCGTCCACCTCGTGATCGACCACTCGGTCATGGTCGATGAATTCGGCCACCCCAAGGCGTTCGAGCAGAACGTCGAGATCGAATACTATCGCAACGGCGAGCGGTATGACTTCCTCAAGTGGGGTTCGAAGAGCCTTGCAAACTTCAAGGCGGTGCCTCCGGGCACGGGCATCTGCCACCAGGTCAACCTTGAGCACATCGCGCAGGCGGTGTGGACGAGCGAAGGGCCGGACGGCGCGACGGTCGCTTATCCCGATACTTGCGTCGGCACCGACAGCCACACGACGATGATCAACGGCCTCGGCGTGCTGGGCTGGGGCGTTGGCGGGATCGAGGCGGAGGCCGCAATGCTCGGCCAGCCGGTTTCGATGCTGATTCCCGAAGTCGTCGGCTTCAAGCTCACGGGTGAACTCAAGGAAGGCGTGACCGCGACCGACCTCGTGCTGACCTGCACCAACATGCTGCGCAAGCATGGCGTGGTTGGCCGCTTCGTCGAATACTATGGCCCCGGCCTTGCCTCGCTCACGCTTGCGGACCGTGCGACGCTGGCCAACATGGCGCCCGAATATGGCGCGACGTGCGGCTTCTTCGGCATCGACGACAAGACGCTGGATTACATGCGCCTCACGGGCCGCGAAGAAGACCAGATCGCGCTGACCGAAGCCTATGCCAAGGCGCAGGGCTTCTGGATCGACCCGTCGATCGAGCCGGTGTTCACCTCCACGCTCGAACTGGATCTTGCCACCGTCGTGCCTTCACTCGCTGGCCCGAAGCGCCCGCAGGACCGCGTTTCGCTGCCGGACGTCGACGACGTGTTCAACGCCGACATGGCCAATGTCTACAAGAAGGCGCAGCAGCGCGTTCCGGTCGAAGGCAAGGACTTCGATATCGGCGACGGTGACGTGACCATCGCAGCGATCACCAGCTGCACCAACACCTCGAACCCGGGCGTGCTGGTGGCCGCGGGCCTCGTTGCCAAGAAGGCCAACGAATTTGGCCTCAAGCCCAAGCCCTGGGTCAAGACCAGCCTTGCGCCGGGTTCGCAGGTCGTGACGGACTACCTCGTCCGTGCCGGGCTGCAGGAACACCTCGATGCGGTCGGCTTCAACCTCGTCGGCTATGGCTGCACCACCTGCATCGGCAATTCCGGCCCGCTGGCAGAGCCGATCAGCAAGGCGATCAACGAAAACGGCCTCGTCGCCGCCGCCGTGATCTCGGGCAACCGCAATTTCGAAGGCCGCGTCTCGCCTGATGTGCGCGCGAACTTCCTCGCCAGCCCGCCGCTTGTCGTCGCCTATGCGCTCAAGGGCACGGTGATCGAGGACTTCATCAGCACGCCCATCGGTCAGAGCAAGGATGGCGTGGACGTCTACCTCAAGGACATCTGGCCCTCGAACGCCGAAGTCTATGCGACGATGGCCGGCTGCATGGACCGCGCGATGTTCCAGGCCCGCTACGCCGACGTCTACAAGGGCGATGTGCACTGGCAGGCGATCAACGTCACCGGCTCGGAAACCTACAGCTGGCGTGCGGGCAGCACCTATGTGGCGAACCCGCCCTACTTCGAGGGCATGACGATGACCCCGGCGCCGGTGGGCGACATCATCGAGGCCAAGCCGCTGGCGATCCTCGGCGATTCGATCACGACCGACCACATCTCGCCGGCTGGTTCGATCAAGGCCGACAGCCCGGCGGGCAAGTGGCTGATGGAGCATCAGGTCGCCAAGGCGGACTTCAACTCCTACGGCGCGCGGCGCGGCCACCACGAAGTGATGATGCGCGGCACGTTCGCCAACATCCGCATCAAGAACGAGATGGTGCCCGGCATCGAAGGCGGCATGAGCCGCTATGGTGCGGAAGTTGGCGCGATCTACGACGTGGCGATGCAGCACAAGGCCGATGGCACGTCGCTGGTCGTCATCGCGGGCAAGGAATACGGCACCGGATCGAGCCGCGACTGGGCGGCCAAGGGCACCAACCTGCTCGGCGTGCGCGCGGTGATCGTCGAAAGCTTCGAGCGCATCCACCGCTCCAACCTTGTCGGCATGGGTGTGCTGCCGCTGCAATTCCTGGAAGGCGAATCGCGCGAGACGCTGGGGCTGACGGGCGACGACAGCTTCACCATCCGCGGCGTGGCGGGGCTCAAGCCGCGTCAGGACGTCGAGGTAGAAGTGACGCGCGCCGATGGCTCCAGCTTCACCTTCAAGGCGCTGTGCCGCATCGACACCGCGAACGAGCTGGAATACTTCCTCAACGGCGGCATCCTGCACTACGTGCTGCGCAACCTGGCAGCCTGATCGGCCGCCAGCGAAGCGGGGCCTTTGGCCTGAACAGAAAAAGGGCGGCTTCCCTCGGGAAGCCGCCCTTTTTCTTTGGTCTGTGCCGCCCTGAAAAGGATCGGGGAGGAAGTAATCAGGCGCCCTTGGCAGCCTTGGCCTTGAGACCATGACGCCGCCGGGCGACGAGACCCGCCGCTGCGGCACCGAACAGCAGAACCATCGAAGGCTCTGGAACCGGGGTGCCGCCCGTGGTCGTCGAGGTCGACGTGCTGCTGCCGTTCGAAGACGAGGAAGTCGACGAGGAAGTAGAGCTGCTGGTGCTGCTCGATGTTGACGAGGAGGTCGAGGACGAAGTCGACGAAGAGGTCGACGTCGACGAGCTCGTCGAGACGTTGCCCGAGCTGGTCGAAGTCGACGAACTGGTGGAAACGTTGCCCGACGAGGTGCTCACGTTGCCCGAACTGGTCGAAACATTCCCCGATGACGTGCTGACATTGCCCGACGACGTGCTGACGTTCCCCGAAGACGTGGACACATTGCCCGATGACGTCGTGACGTTGCCCGACGAGGTCGAGGTTGTGCTCGTCACGGCGCCCGAGCTGGTCGAGACGTTGCCGCTCGATGTCGAGATGCTGCCGCTCGAGGTGGAGGTCGAACCGCCCGAGGTCGAGGTCGAGCCGCCCGAGCTGGATGTGGAGCCGCCCGAGGTCGAGGTGGAGCCGGTGCTGGTTGAAGATACCACCACGCTGCCGCCGCCCCCGCTGCCGCCGCCTCCGAAGAAGCCGCCGAAGAAGCCGCCGCCGAAGCCGCCCATGCCGCCGCCGCCGACGACCACCGGCACAGCGCCGCCACCCCCACCGCCGGGTGCCTGCGGCGGTGTCGGCGCCATGTAGGGCACCGGTGCATAGGCCATCTGCTGCTGGGGCATTGCGCAGGACTTGGTCACGACAGTCTTGGCCACGCGGCGCATGCGCTGGACCGGCCGGGGGGCGATTGCCTTGGTGTAGCGGCGGACTTTCGCCTGCTTCAC
The DNA here is from genome assembly GCA_044379435.1 of Novosphingobium sp. GTDB lineage: Bacteria > Pseudomonadota > Alphaproteobacteria > Sphingomonadales > Sphingomonadaceae > Novosphingobium. The sequence goes on along the minus strand of JBIPOH010000032.1, from coordinate 5,780 downwards.
CTTGATTGGCTTGACGTGATGGATCTCCGAAGCGGAGGGCGCCTCCGACACGTGAACTGCGCCGCCACCCAGCACAGCCCCGCCCGCTGCGCAGGCTGCCAGTTTTGCCAATGCCATCCGAACCGACATGATCGTTGCTCTCTGTTCCCGTGGGAGCCTGCGTCTATCCCCGATTGGTGGACAAACCCTCTCCTGACAGATCGAACAACGCAGATCGGACTGGCTGCGGCAATGCCGTTAACTGCTTTTCGGCCTCTTCCGGAGGCCCGAATTGGGTCATTCCGGGGCGAATGGCCAAGTCTGTGCCAAACTGGAACCGAATTGCCTGCCGTGGTTATGCTTTAGGCCTTAACCACTATTCGCCATCGGCTCCGCCAAACAGGCCGGGCAGGTCTGCCGAAGGGGGCGTGAGCCCCAGATGGCGCCACCCGCGATCGTTGAGACAGCGCCCGCGCGCGGTGCGGGCAACAAGGCCGAGCTGGATGAGGTAGGGTTCGATCACATCCTCGATCGTGTCGCGCGGTTCAGACAATCCAGCCGCCAGCGTTTCCACGCCGACCGGCCCGCCCTTATAGATATCGGCGATCATCGAGAGGTAGCGCCGATCCTGCAGATCGAGCCCGAGCGAATCCACCTCGAGCCGAGTCAGCGCGCTATCTGCCACATCGCGGGTGATGACCGGTGCGCCGGCCACTTGCGCAAAATCGCGTACCCGGCGGAGCAGCCGACCTGCCACGCGCGGGGTGCCGCGCGAACGGCGCGCGATTTCCTGCGCGCCGCCCTGATCGACACCGATACCAAGCAGCCCCGCCCCGCGCGAGACAACGCGTTCAAGCTCTGCCACCGTATAGAACTGGAGCCGGACCGGAATGCCGAAGCGGTCGCGCAGCGGCGTTGCCAGAAGGCCTGCGCGCGTGGTCGCGCCGATCAGGGTGAAGGGGGGCAGATCGATCCGCACCGAGCGCGCCGAAGGCCCCTCGCCGATGATGAGATCGAGCGCGCGGTCTTCCATCGCCGGGTAGAGCACTTCCTCGACCACGGGATTGAGGCGATGGATCTCGTCGATGAACAGCACATCGCCCGCTTCCAGATTGGTGAGCAGCGCCGCCAGATCGCCCGCCTTGGCGATGACCGGTCCGGAGGTGGCGCGAAAGCTTACCCCCATCTCCCGCGCGATGATGGCCGCCAGCGTGGTCTTGCCGAGACCGGGCGGGCCATAGAACAACACATGGTCCATCGCCTCGGCGCGCTGCTTGGCGCTTTCGATGAACACATGCAGATTTTCGCGCGCAGCTTCCTGCCCGACGAATTCGGCCAGCGTCTTGGGGCGCAGCGCCGCGTCCGGATCTTCGGTCTGGCGGCGGGGGGTGAGGATGGGGTTGTCGGTCATGGCCTGAGATGTTTCGCCGCATCGCGGGAATGATGAAGAATGCGGGCGATGACAATGCCATCGTTTTCAACTTTGTAGAGAATGCGATGGCTGCGGTGAACCACGCAGCGAATGTCGTTGCCATAGCCGGGGCGTAGCTCCCCGCTCAGGGGGAACGCTTCGAGGCGAGTCAGCACCTTGTCGTTTCCGCGCTGATAGGCGTCTGCCGCATCGTCGCCGAAGTGTTCGGCACCAAATGCGTCGATGTCGGTCAAATCGGCGATAGCTGCCTCGCTTAGCCTTACATCAGGCACGCTGTGCGCGGCGCTTTGCGATGATATCTTCGATGATGTCAGTCGGGTTCCTGTCAACGATTCCAGAGGCAAGGCCTTCCTCAACCTTGGCACGCACCCATGCCGTGTCCGCAGCCTCTTCGAGATCGCGGCGCACGAGGTCCCGCAGATACTCGCCGGCATTGCCGTAGCCGCAGTCGTCGATCCGCAGCTTCAAGGGGCCGGCAAGCTCGTCGGGAATGGAAAAGCTGAGGTCGGTCATCGGGCGATTATCCTCCAACGGGGCGGGAGCGGCAAGCGAGTTTGAGGCGAAAGAACAACGACCTTGCCATGGAGCTTGGGGGCGGGGTTCGTCATTTCAGAGCGCAAACCGCAAGCTTGTAGTCCCAGCGCCCACCGTGATCGAGGCAGCTGTCGATTTCCAGCCAATCCCAGAGCCATAACCCGAGCATCACACCTGCAGCGAGGAGGACAGCGCCTGCGCAGATGGATAGGATGGATTGCCGATGTGCCACTTGGCTACCCCGCCGCCCGCTTCAGCGCCACCCGCACCAGGTCATTCAGCCCCGCATCATCGCCCAGCTCCTTCACCGCCGCGGCCACGGCCATGCTGGCGGTGGCGGGCTTGAAGCCGAGGTTCTGCAAGGCGGAGATCGCGTCCGCGCTGACCGACCCGGCGGGTACGGCGCCGAGGCCTTCGATCGGCGGGCTGCCGGCACCGGCGGGGATGGGGCCGAGGCCGCCTGCCTTGTCCTTGAGCTCGTTGACGATGCGGCTGGCCAGCTTTGGCCCCACACCCTGTGCGCGGGCGACCATCGCAGCATCGCCGCTGGCGCAGGCGCGCTGGATTTCTTCGGCGGAGAGCGCCGAGAGGATGGCGAGCGCCACCTTGCTGCCCACGCCCTGCACGGCGGTGAGCAAGCGGAACCAGCCGCGCTCGCCCGCGCTGGCAAAGCCGATCAGGCGCTGGTCATTCTCGGACACCTGCAACTCGGTGTGGACCACGACCTTGTCGCCCCGGATGCCGAGTTGGCTCAGCGTCTTGGCAGAGCAATGGACGAGGTAGCCGACGCCGTTCACATCGATAATCGCCCAGTCGGGGCCAAAATCATCGAGCAGGCCGGTAAGCTTTGCGATCATGGTTTGTTCTATGGCAGGCTAGGGGTCGTGCGGCAAGCTTGCGCTAGCATCCTTCGACAGGCTCAGGATGAGCGGGCATTGTGTCTGGATTGGATCCCCCAGACACTGCGCATGCTGAGCTTGTCGAAGCATCGATAAAACGTTGCTCTACCTGTGGCTGCCCATCATGTTGGCGTGGCAGATCGCCACGGCCAGCGCATCCGCCGCATCGGAGCCTTTCAGCGCAACACCGGGCAGCAGCACCCTGAGCATGGCTTGCACTTGCGCCTTTTCCGCGCCGCCCGTGCCGACCAGCGCCTTTTTGATGACCTTGGTGGGGTATTCGGCCACCGGCAGGCCTGCGCGTGCCACGGCAAGCATCGCCACCCCGCGCGCCTGCCCCAGCTTGAGCGTGGACTGCGGGTTCACGTTGACGAACACTTCCTCCACCGCCCCAGCATCGGGCTGGTGCTGCGCGATCACGGCGGCAAGGCCTGCATCGAGTTCGACCAGCCGCTCAGCCATGCCCGCCTTGGCATCGGTGCGGATCTGGCCATTGGCCACGTGGCTGAGGCGGTTGCCCGACTTGGCCACGATGCCCCAGCCGGTGCAGGTGAGGCCGGGATCAATGCCAATGATGATCACGGCCTAGTAGACCATGTCGAACGGGCCGCCGGGTGCTTCTGCGCCGTCCCAGCCCTGCGGTGTAGCATTGCCGAGCGCGTCCAGCGCCTGCCAGTTGAAGCCGCTGCCAGCGCGGCACGTGAGGCTGGCAATCTCGCGCTCGCCCCCGGCGCCTTGCAGCACCACGAGGCCGGAGATCCGCTTGCCCGGGTTCTCGTTGAGCGAGCCCGTCTCGCCTGCATGAATGACATAGTGCGTCAGGCCATTGGTGAAGCGGAGCGAATCCTGATTGAGCCCGCCCTGGCTGCGGTTTGCGCCGCGGTGCACGTTGCTCCATGCCGCATCACTCGCCACATCGATGGCGGGGTGCCCGGGCGGGCCGAAGCGGTAGTGCAGCACCTTGCCGCCCAGGCACACACTGCCGATCCTGCGGCCGAAGCGGCACGAATAGACAACCCGTTCGCCGCCCGCGCAGTGGTTGGGGCTGGGGCTGGCAGCGCTGGCCGAATGGCCCGCCCGCGCAGGGTGCGCTGCTGATCCTGCGGTTGCAAGCAGTGCGGCAACGCCCATCGCTGCCGCCGCTGCGCGCATCAGCCCAGCTTTTCCATCACGTCGTCAGGGATCTCGTAGTTGCCCCAGACGGTCTGAACGTCGTCGTCATCCTCGAGAACGTCGATTAGCTTGAGCAGGGTCGCGGCGGTTTCCGCATCGACCGACGTCGTCATGTTGGGCTTCCACGCCAGCTTCACGCCTTCGGCTTCGCCCAGCGTCTTTTCCAGCTCGCGCGCCACGGGGTGGAGCTGCTCGATGGCGACCCAGATCTGGTGGCTGCCGGGGTTTTCGTCCCCGTCGCCCATATCGCTTTCAACGTCTTCGGCGCCTGCCTCGATTGCAGCTTCAAGGACCTTTTCCTCGTCGCCCACCTTGCCCGGATACTCGATCAGGCCAAGCCGCTCGAACCCGTGGCTCACCGCGCCCGATGCGCCGAGGTTGCCGCCGTTCTTGGCAAACGCGGTGCGCACGTTGGTGGCGGTGCGGTTGCGGTTGTCGGTCAGCGCCTCGACGATGATGGCAACGCCGCCCGGACCATAGCCTTCGTAGCGCACTTCCTCGTAGTTATCGCCGTCGCCCTTGCTCGCCTTGTCGACCGCGCGCTGGATATTGTCCTTGGGCATCGACTGCGCCTTGGCGGCGTTGATCGCGGCGCGCAGGCGCGGGTTCATGTCCGGATCGGGCATGCCCATCTTGGCCGCAACGGTGATTTCGCGGGAGAGCTTTGAAAACATCGCCGAGCGCTTTTTGTCCTGCGCGCCCTTGCGGTGCATGATGTTCTTGAATTTGGAATGGCCTGCCATGGTGTGCTGCTCGAAGGCTTTCTGGGTTGGCTTTCTGGGTGGGCTTTTGCCGGTGCCCTAGCCCAGACCGGCCAATACGGCAATCGGGCGCGCACACCCGGTTTTAACCCGGCATGGGGCACTGCCTGCACGATGATGGCCCTCACTCGCGATCTTGCCGCCTATCTGGCCCGGCCCCGGCTCATGTCTCCCAGCGGACTGCGCGCGCCCGGGGCATGGCGCACCGTTGGTGCCATCCTTGCGCTGCATCTGGTGGTGCTGCTGGGCGTGCTCCTCCCGCTGCTTGGCTTCTGGCAGAAGGCCATGAGCCTTCCCGCGCCCGAAGCGTTCAAGACCGTGTCTAGCGCCATGCTTGTGCCGTTCGTGGTGCTGCTGGCTCCGCTGGCCGAGGAACTGGCGTTTCGGGGCTGGCTGACGGGGCGGGTGCGGGCGCTGTGGCTGCTGGGTTGCGGACTGGTGGCGGCGGGGCTGCTCGCCATGGTGAACTTTCACGTAGCCGAAGTGCCAGCCAGCTTCGGCGTGCTGGGCATGGGGATCGCCGCGCCGGCGGGCTGGTGGTGGCTGCGCCGCCGAGGTGTGATGCCGGGCTTCGCGCGGGCCTTTCCGCTGCTGTTCTGGCTCTCGATCACGGTCTTCGCGCTCTCGCACCTCAGCAACTATCCGCAGATCTCGTGGGCGCTGCTGCCGCTGGTACTGCCGCAGCTGTGGACCGGGATGACGCTGAGCTACACCCGGATGCGCATCGGCATCATTGCGGCGATGCTGATCCATGCGGTGGCCAATGGCCTCTCGCTCAGCCTTGCGCTGCTCAGCGGCTAGAGCACGCGTTGCCACCAGCCGACATCGCGCCAAGCGCCCATTTTCCAGCCGACTTCGCGGTAAATCCCCACAGGGGTGAAACCGCAGGCCTCATGCAACGCAACGCTGGCCGGGTTGGGCTGGGTGATCCCGGCAAAGGCGGCGTGAAAGCCCCGTGCCTTCAGCCGCGCCAGCAGTTCGCGATAGAGCGCGCGGCCAATG
>JBIPOH010000248.1:0-5025 GCA_044379435.1 Novosphingobium sp. | reverse complement strand
CGATGTGCGCACCATGGTCGCGCGCACCGAACTGTGGCTCGAAGCGCAGCGGCTAGCGCTGCCCGCGCCCGCCGTGAACCTGATCGACCAGATCGGCGTGCAGCTCGATGGGCTGGGACTGCAGCTCGAAGGCGTCGATCCTGCCGAACCGGCAGTCTCAGAAGTGCGCAAGCTGGTGGGCGAACATCTGCCCGGCATGGTTGAAAGCTATCGCCGCATTCCCGCAAATCTTCGGCGCGAGCAGCGCGAGGGCCGCAATGCCGATCAGCAGCTGACGGATGGTCTCGGCAAGATCAGCGCGGAAATCGATGCCGTCACGCGCCAACTGGCGGCGGGCGATCTTGATGCGCTGGCCGTGCGGGGGCGGTTTCTGGACTACAAGTACGGCGACGGGCTGGAGCCATCTGCCCCCCAGCTTTCTGGCCCGCAGCTCGCTGCGCCCACGGCCGCAAACTGATGCGCGTTTCGGTCCCTCACGCCCTGGGCAAGGATGAAGTTCGCCGCCGCATGGCCGCGCGTCTGGAAAAGGCGGAAGACAAGGCCAAGGGGTTGCTTGGCAGCACTACGACAGTCGAGTCCAGCTGGACCGACGCCGACACTCTCGCGTTCGTGGTCAGCGCGATGGGCTATACCATCCCCTGCATCGCCGCGGTCCGCGAAGAGAGCCTCGATTTCGATGTGGAAATCCCGGCGGGCGCGGGTTTCGCGCGGCGGATGATCGAGACGGCCGTGCGCGAAAAGGGCGAAAGGCTGCTGGCTTAGGCTGCACTTGGCTTAGACTGCGCTGCGCCGCGAAAGGCGCGCTTCCATTTCCGCGATCAGCGCATCCAGCGTGGCGATGCCATCCAGCGTCGGCGCATCGATCAGCACCTCGATCTGCCCACCGCTTTCGCGCAGCACCGCAGGCAGCGGCACATGCTTGTGGGGGGTGTCGTCCTTGTGCTGAAACACTGCAGGGATCGCCAGCGCGGCCAGCCACTTGCGCCACTTCGGGTCCATCCGCACCGAACCATACGTCAGCGCGCACAAGCTGCACGGATAGGTCGCCGGTGACAGCGTCTTGTGCAGCGAATCGAGTACCATCTGCACCAGACCGCCATCTGCATTGTAGATGAAGATCAGGCGGTCCGGTGCAGGCATGCTCACGCGGCGAGGCTATACGGCTCGATCTCGCCCGAAAGGTACTGCTTCTTCGCCTTGGCCCGGCTGAGCTTACCCGAACTGGTGCGCGGCAGCGTGCGCGGCGGCACGAGTTCGATCACGCAGTTCATGCCGGTGATCGCGCGCACCTTGTCGCGGATCGCATCGCGCAGCTTCACGCGCTCTTCGGGATCGGAAACGCGGCAATGGACCAGCACTGCCGGGGTTTCCTCACCGCTTTCGGTTTCAACCGAGAACGCGGCAATATCACCCTGATGGAAGCCGGGCAGCTGCTCCACCGCCCATTCGATATCCTGCGGCCAGTGATTCTTGCCGTTGATGATGATCATGTCCTTCGCCCGGCCGACGATGAACAGGTAGCCCTCTTCGTTGACGTAGCCCATGTCCCCGGTATCGAGCCAGCCATCGACCATGCAGGCCTCGGTCGCTTCGGGATCGCGGAAGTAGGAATGCATGACGGAGGAGCCGCGGCACCACACCTTGCCGATGTGGTGGTGGACCAGCGCATCGCCCTGCTCGCCGCGCACTTCCACTTCCATGCCGCGCACGGGTACGCCGCAATTGACAATCGCCCGGTAGCGCGCCGGACGCGAGAGATCGCGCGGTGTGCCGGAAAGACGCTCTTCCTCGACCAGCTCCACCCGGATGCCTTCGCCCGGCGGCATGACTGTGACCGCCAGTGTCGCTTCGGCGAGGCCGTAGCTCGGCAGGAAGGCGCTCGCCTTGAAGCCTGCATCGGCAAAAGCGTTGACGAAGCTCTGCATCACGTCGGGCCGGATCATGTCCGCGCCGTTGCCCGCAATCCGCCAGCGCGAAAGGTCGAAGCGTTCGGCCACGCTGCTCTGGCTGGAAATGCGGCGCGCGCAGATGTCGTAGCCGAAGGTCGGCGAATAGGACATCGAGGTGCCCTGGTTGCGGCTGATCAGATCGAGCCATGCCAGCGGGCGGCGCGCGAAGTCCTCGGTCTTGAGGTAATCGGCGGAAACCTGATTGGCGATGAGCGAGAGGAAGCAGCCGACCAGACCCATGTCGTGATACCACGGCAGCCAGCTGACCGCGCGGTCGCCGGGCTGGAACTTCATGCCGTGCGAATGGCCGGCAAGGTTGGCCATCAGCGCGCGGTGGGTGACCGCAACGCCGTGCGGGAAGCGCGTGGAACCGCTGGAATACTGGAGATAGGAAATCGCGTCCGGATCGGGCGTCGGCAGCGTGCAGTCAGCGGGTTCGGCCGCGGCGGCAAACTCCAGCCAGGTCAGTCCCTTGGTGCCGCAGCGCTCTGCCGCTGCCGCACAGATCGAGGCGATCTCATCCGGATAGAGCAGCATGGCGGGATCGGAGCTGGTGATCTGCACCGCCAACTGATCGATATAGTTTTCCTTGCCGCCGAAGCTGGTTGGCAGCGGCAGCGGCACCGGCCACGCGCCAGCGTAGACCGCGCCGCAGAACAGCGCTGCAAAATCGGGGCCTGTTTCGGCGATCAGGGCGATCCGGTCACCGGGCTTGATCCCCAGCGCGATCAGGCGCCGCGCGGCAACCAGCGCATCGACGCGCAGCTGCGAATAAGGATAGACTTGGATCAGCGTACCGCGCGCATCATGGAAATTGAGGCCGCAGGGGCCCTCGGCAACAAAGTCCAACGCATCGCAGAACGTGGGAAAATCGGCAAAACGCCGGGGGCGCCCATCATCATTGGGCGTAGGGACCAGAGCGGCCTTGGCGGCGGCGTCCAGGACAGTCATGCGTTACCCCGTTTTATTGGTCTGGTTGATCGTGAAACAGTGATCGTGAATGGGGCCTTGGCGGCCTGTTCTGTTCCCGCAGCCCTATTCTGCTTACAGAGCAAGGTGCGAGAGGTTCCCATTTAAGCGGGACTGTGGCACGAATGTGGCATGACGCCACACAGTTCCGGACGTACGCCGGGCCGAGCCGGCGGCACGCGGCAGAAATCCCCGCCACCGCCGCTTGATCGGGCCGCACTCGATGCGCTGGCGCTATCCTATGTCGCCCGTTTCGCCACGAGTTCGGGGCGCCTTTCCGCCTATCTCAAGCGCAAGCTGCGCGAACGGGGCTGGGCCGAAGAGACGCCGCCAGACATTGCCGCCATCGCCGCGCGCATGGCCGAACACCGCTATCTGGACGACGCCGCTTATGCGGCCGCCAAGGGCGATGGCCTGCGCCGCCGCGGCTATGGCGCGCGGCGCATAGAAACCGCGCTTGATCACGACGGGATCGCTGCACCCTTGCGCGCTGCGGCGCGTGGCAGCGAAACCGAGCGCCGCCTCGCCGCCCTCGCCTTCGCTCGGCGCAAGCGATTCTGGCCCTATTCAGCTGCGCCGTGCCTTGATCCTGCGACCCGCCGCAAGCAACTGGCGGCCTATCTGCGCGCGGGACACGGGCTTGACCATGTGCGCCGGGTGATGGATGCCGCCAACCTCGATGATCTGGAAGAATGGGCCAATGAACATGCGGAAGATGCCGTGGACTAGAATCGCCAGCCTCGCGCTGCTGATCGCGGCGGTGGGCTGTTCGCCGCTCGCCGCCGGATCGACCAGCGCGCAGGGCGCGGCCAGCTCCACGCAGTCAGCGCAGGCAGCGGTTCACCCCGTCTCCGGCCTAGCGGTCGTGCCGCTCACGGTCACCACCGCCAGCGGCGTGCACACCTTCAAGGCCGAAGTCGCTGCCTCTTTTGCCGAGCAGGAGCGCGGCCTGATGTTCCGCGAAGCGATGGGCGCCGATGAAGCCATGATCTTTCCGATGGATCCACCCCGCCGGACCGCCTTCTGGATGAAGAACACCGTGATCCCGCTCGACATCATCTTCATCGGGCCTGACCGCAAGGTGCTCAACATCGCCGCCAATGCCGTACCCTATGATCTCTCGCCACTGCCATCGGACGGCGATGCGGCGGGCGTGCTCGAACTCATCGGCGGACGCGCGGCGCAGATCGGGCTGAAGCGTGGCGACCGCATCGACTGGTAAGGTCATATCCCGCTTGCGGAAACCGCCCGCAAGCGGCTAAGCGCCCAATCACCATGAGCATTCTCGGCAAGATCTTCACCTGGTGGGACGGCGCCACCTTCGGCACCATGGTCGACAGCGCGCGCAATGGCGTGAAAGTCGGCACCGACGCGCAGGGCAACACCTACTACCGGGCGCGCAAGCCCTATCCCAAGGGCCATCCCTTCGTCGGGCGCGAACGACGCTGGGTGATTTACAACGGCGCGAACGACGCCAGCCGCGTACCTGCCGAATGGCACGGGTGGCTGCACGGCAGCTTTGATGGCGTGCCCGAAAGCAACCTGCCGCCCGCGCGCATCTGGGAAGTGGATTATACGCCCAACGCCACCGGCACATCGGCCGCCTATCGCCCGCAAGGCGCATTGGAACGCGGCGGCAAGCGCGCGGCGGCGACGGGCGATTACGAAGCCTGGTCACCCGAAGGCTGATGCGCCGCTTCGCACCGCTGCTGTGCACGCCTGCCCTGCTGGCGCTCTCTGCATGCGGCGACGGCAGGAACGCCGAAGGCGCGCCGCCGAGTGAGGCGACCGCGCCCCCCGGCGCAGCAGCGGGTGCTTCCGGGGCAGCGGTCGAGAGCGATCTCGGCACCCCGGTGAAGGACCGCGTGGCCACACTGGGCTTCCTCAACAAGCGTAACAACATCACGCAAGTCGTTCAGCTGAAAAGCGGCGAATCGCGCCGCATCGGCAATGCCATCATCAAGCTCGCCACGTGCGAGCGGACCGCGCCTTGGGAAGATCCGGCAGAGACCGGCGCCTTCGTCCAGCTGTTTGTCGAGGAACGCGCGACCACGCAGGAAAAGCTGGCGTGGCACAAGGTCTTCTCGGGCTGGCTGTTCAAGAACGC
>JBIPOH010000247.1:0-5048 GCA_044379435.1 Novosphingobium sp. | reverse complement strand
GGCCACCGGGGCGGGCTCGATCACAGGCAGTTCGGCCTCGGCAACTTCAGGCACCGGCGGGGCTGCATTGTCGGTCGTGACGACTGGCGCCACCGGTGCTTCTGCGAGAGCCACAGGCGCTGGTGCAGGGGCGGGCGTTGTTGCAGGTGCCGCCGTGACGGGTGCGGCCACCGGGGCGGGCTCGATCACAGGCAGTTCGGCCTCGGCAACTTCGGGCGCCGGCGGGGTTGCATTGTCGGTGATAGCGTCAGGCGCCACCGGTGCTTCTGCAAGAGCCACAGGCGCTGGTGCAGGGGCGGGCGTTGCTGCAGGCGCTGCCGTGACGGGTGCGGCAACCGGGGTGGGCTCGATCACAGGCAGTTCGGCCTCGGCAACGTCGGGCGCCGGCGGGGTTGCATTGTCGGTGATAGCGTCAGGTGCCACCGGTGCTTCTGCGAGAGCCACAGGCGCTGGTGCAGGGGCGGGCGCGGTGGCTGCGGCGACTGAAACTGCAGGCGTTTCGTCTGCTGCACTGGCATCGGCTGTGATGGGGGCAGGCGGGGGCGGGGGTGAGTATGCAGCCGGCGCCGTATCGACGGGCCCGACGACAGGATCGAGAGACGGCTCGGCGAAGGAGAGCTTCTTCGAATGGGTCCGCCCCATCGTCGTCAGCAGCGAGAACGCGGCAAGGTAGCCATCGCGCCGGGCAGTTGCGACCTGCACTTGCGCGTTGCGCAGTTCCTGTTCGGCATTGAGGATATCGAGGATGGTGCGAGAGCCGACATCGCTCTCCGCCCTGACCCCGCTAAGTGCCTGCCGGGCCGCCTTCACGGCCTGCTCGCTGGCTTCGATTACGGCCAGCGCTGCCTTCCAGTTGGAGAAATCCGCTCGTGCCCGGGCGGTGAGCGTGCGTTCCAGATCGCGGATGGCGAGCTGCGCCTGCGTCTGTCGGGCGGCGGCCTGGCTGATACGCGCCGAAGCGCGCCCGCCTTGAAACACCGACCAGCGCAGCGACAGGCCGACTGTCGCGCCGAACCGGCTGGCCGTCTGGCCGAACGCCAGCGAGCGGCCATCGGAATGCCGTCCGGTCAAGCTGGCTGCCAGCGTCGGCAGGCCTTGCCCGCGCGCCGCTTCGACATCGTAGGACCGGGAATCGAAGGTCCGGCGTGCAGCGACCACGCGCGGGTTGTCCGCCATCGCCGTGCTCGCTGCTTCCTCGGCCGTGGCGGGCAGGTCTTGCAGCATTGGCATGTCAGCCAGTTCTGTGGCGGGCAACCCGGTCAGGCGGCTGAATTCTTCGCTCGATGCGATCAGCCGGGCGCTGGCGGTTTCGAGTTCGCCGCGCGCAATCGCGGCGCGGGATTCGGCCTGGGCCAGATCGGTCCTGGTCAGATCGCGAACGCGGTAGCGCGCCCGGGTGGCGTTGAGCGTCCGGGTCAGCGTGGCAAGGTTTTCCTTGCTGAAGTCCACGATTTGCCGGTCGCGCACGACATTGGCGTAGCTGGAGACGACTGCGGTAAACAGATCGGCTTCCGCCGTCAGCGTAGCGGTTTGCGAGGCGTCGGAACGGGCCTTGGCTGCCAGCACGCCATTGCGCACCGCGCCGCCCTGATAGATCGGCACATTGGCCTGCCCCTGAAGGCTGATCCGTCCGGAGCCGTTTGATGTACCAATCAGGTTCTCGTTGAAGTCGACGCTGGTGACCACCGAAGGCAGACCATCTGCCTTTGTGATGATCACACCGGCTTCGTCCGCGTCATGTTCGGCTTCGGCGCTGGCGATTTGTTCGCTGCGGTCGCGGGCTGCCTGAAGGGCATCGATCAGCGTCTCTGCGTGGAGTGGATCCGCCGCGAGCAAGCCCCAGGCAAGAGCGCTGCAAGCAACGCCTCCACCTAGGATTCTGATGGAGTTTCTGAGACGTTCTGGCGACGGGTGGGGCGCTTTTTGCATGAACCCAGTTAGCGCCGGAATGGTAAATCAACTGTTTATTGTTCTTTTTCTGTTCTATCGTATTGGTGTCACTATGGCGGTAATGGTTACGTCACACGGGCCGGTTTGCGGCCACCGTTTACAAAGGTGGCCTGCGCAGGAGCTGGTCCTGCGCAGGCCCTTCGTCCGTTGTGCCGTCAGAGAACCAGATCGGCTGCCGAAATGCTGCTCACACCGGTCAGAACGATGGCGATTTCCGCCGCTGCGCCTGCATCGGTGCTGGCGTAGAGCGTGCTCGACGCGCTGTCGAACCACACGACACCGGCGGCGCTGCCTTCTTCCGCCGCGCTGGCAGAGAACGTGAACGCGCTACCTGCGGTTCCGGCAATGGCATCGATGCCCGAAAGATCGATCAGGTCACCCATGGTGAAGTCCGTGATCGTGTCGTTGGCACCAACCTGGCTGTGATCGCTGGCTGCGAACACAAAGGTGTCTGCACCCCTGCCGCCGGTCAGCGTGTCGGCACCGGCACCGCCGGTCAGGTCGTTGCTGTCCCGGCTGCCGATGATGGTGTCATCGAAGGCGCTGCCGATCACGTTCTCGATCTTCTTCAGCGTGTCGTTGCCGGTTCCCGAGTCGTCGGTGGCGGCGCTGGCGGTGCCATCTGCAAGATCGATGACCAGGCCGGCGCTGGCAGCGGAATAGTCCGCCGTGTCTTCGCCCTGGCCGCCGTTCAGCTTGTCGTCGCCGTCGTCGCTGCCGGCCTCGAAGGTGTCATCGCCAAGGCCGCCATTGGCCTTGTCGTCACCTGCGCCGCCATGCAGCGTGTCATCGCCCAGACCGCCGCTTACGACATCCGATCCGTCGCCGCCGTCAAGGTCGTCATCGCCTTCGTCACCGCTGAGCCAATCGTCGTCGAGACCACCGTTGAGATCGTCGGCGCCGTTGCCGCCGTTCAGCCGGTCGTTGCTGTCGTCGCCGTGGATCGTGTCGTCGCCCTCGCCGCCGAACAGATTGTCGTTGTCAGAGCCGCCGCTCAGCGAATCGTCACCGAGGCTGCCGACCAGCTTGTCCTTGCCGCTTCCGCCCAGAATGTCGTCGGAACCGGCGCCGCCGCTCAGGATGTCGTTGTCGTCACCGCCGTCGATGGAATCGTCGCCGTCACCGCCGTCGAGTCGGTCGTTGCCCTCATCGCCATCCAGATCGTCGTCGCCGTCGTCACCGTTGATGCTGTCCTTGCCCGAACCGCCGGAGAGGATGTCATCGTCGGAGCCGCCGGACAGCTTGTCGCGGCCGGTGCCGCCAGAGATCACGTCGAAGCCGTTGCCGCCGTTCAGCGCGTCTGCACCGCCGCCGCCGATCAGATCGTCGTCGCCATCGTCGCCATCGAGGTCGTCGTCGCCGTCGCCGCCGTCGATGCTGTCATCGCCGCGCCCGCCGCTGCGGGTGTCGGAATCGTCGGTCCCATCGATGCTATCGTCGATGCTGCCGTCATCGTCCTTGTCGTCGTCGCCAAGCTCGTCCTCGGACTCGTCCTCAGGCTCACTGATCGGCGTGCCATCGAGCGCGGTGAAGCTTTCGTCGCTGCGTTCATAGAGCGCGGCGTCATCGGTGGCGTCTTCGGTGAGGCTGTAGGTTTCGACCTTGATGTAGTCGGCATACGTCGACGTGATCGTCACGGTGCCCGCCACCGGATCGACCGACAGGACCTGGTTGAGCTTGAGCCGCTTCGGCTCCCAGCCGCCATCATCTTCCTTGTAGATCTCGACGGGGGTGACATCGGTCACGAATTTGAGACTCTTGGGCATGGGGTCAGTCCTCTGAAATAGTGATGGTTTGTTTTAAGGCCATCGGTGTTGTCCCTGCATCCATCACTTGAATTAAGCAGATGCGCGTATTTTCAAGATAAAAGCAGCTCGAGTCTTCCGAGCAGGGACACCAGTTTCGGCTGGCTGTTCACGCGGGTCTTCTGGAACACGCTGGCAAGCTGGTCGCGCACCGTGGCGACGCTCGCGTTGTTCCGCTCGGCGATCTCCTTGATGCAGATGCCGTTGTAGAGATAGGTCGCGACGCGGCTTTCGGCGCTGGTCAGCCCATAGAGCTCGCGCAGCAGCACATCATCGAACGTGTGGAATGTGGTCACCCCGATGAGGCTGAGAATGACAAAGACGCCATCCTGATTGCTGATCTTGCGCAGCTTGATCAGCGTTTCGTTGTCGTCATCACCGAAGAACGAGCGCGAGCATACCCGGCTGTCCGGCTCGCCGCCTGAGGCGGGGGCGGCGCCCTCTGCCATCAGCGCATCGAATTCCTTGCGGTGGCGGGTGTGCCGGAAGAAATAATGGTCGCCGCTCACGCCCAGATAGCGTTCGAAGGCTGCCATGCTCTCGTCCTTGCGCAGCACGCGCAGCGTATCATCGGTGACGAGTGTGGCCCCTGCAACCAGGCTCGCTGCTACATTGAGCGCGATCCGCGGCGGGCGTGCCTCCTCCAGCCGGGCGTCGCGCAGGAAGGCGCGGGTCGGCTCGGGCGGAATGGCAATGGCGTGGAGATTCGTTCTACGGCTCAACATTGGCTCATGCTTTCCATTCCGGGAAGGCGCTGCCGCGTGGGGTGCAGCGCGCGCCTTCCCGGGTTTCGCAGGGCGGACAGGAGATCGCGGCGATGGGATCGTGATCAGGAGATCGCCGCTTCAGGCCCCGCACACACCCCTGACGTAGCGCTCCCGGATCGCGGTGAGATCGATCGGGTTGCGCTCCGCCTCGTTCAGCCGCTGCACCAGCTCGACGATCCGCTCCGTGCCCATGTCGTGATAGCCATAACCGGCGACCATCGTGTCCGGGCCGATCAGAAAGATCGTCGAGCTGTGGTTGATGCTGAGGCCTGACTCAGATGCCCGTGCCGGCACATGTTCGCGCAGCACGTGATAGGCGGCGGTGGCCTGCCCCAGCTGGAACCGGCCGCCGCTCAGCACTTCGAGATCGGCACCATGGCGCAGCGCCATCCAGCCCATCGCATAGCGCTTGGACCAGTTGCTGCCATGGGTCATTTCGCCGCCGTTGGTATCGATCCGCTGGATCATGCCGAGCGGGGGCGAATCGATGTCCACGAAGGCGGCCCGCGCGGGGAGACCGAGATCC
>JBIPOH010000246.1:0-5052 GCA_044379435.1 Novosphingobium sp. | reverse complement strand
CGACCGCCTCGCGCCCCCGGTGTCCGGTGAAGGCGTTGGAATTTCCGGCATTCACGACCAGCGCCCGCGCGCCGCCTTGCGCCACGTTCTGCCGTCCCAGTTCGACTTCCGAGGAGCAGCACACGTTGCGCGTGAACACCCCTGCAACTGCGGTGCCTTCGGCGAGTTCGACGAACGTCAGATCGCAACGGCCCCAATCCTTGTAGCCGGCGCGGGCGATGCGCGGGGTTGCGCCAACAATGGCGGGAAGTGTGGGGAAGGGCTGGGCGAGGGGGGAGCGATCATGGGCCATAGGGCGAGGCCCTAGCGCGGTGCGCGGCGCGCTTCAATCGCTGCGGGATGGCGGGCGGCGTGCATAATTCTGCGGCTAGGAGGTGGACCTTGGCAGCAAATCCGCTTATCTGCGCCATCCATGCGGCTTTTGCTCGTCCTTCTGGCCCTGCTTTCGGGCCTTTCCCTGTCCGAGGTGTCGGTTGCCGCCTCGCGTGCGGAAGTCGTGGGGGCTGCATCGGGTTCGGTGCTGGTTGCCGCGCAGGAGCGCAGGGCCACTGCTGGCCTTGCCAAGGCGCAGCGGCCCTCGGGTGAGGCCCGGCGTGCCCGCACGCAGCCGCTCGCGGCCATTGCTGCGTTGCGCCCCATCAGCATCACGATTGCGGACCGTCCGCGCGAATAGCGCGCGGCCTGCCAACTCCCCTCGGCTCCGCCCCCGCGCGGACGCCTGACCCGCGCGGCTTTCCCCGCGCTTTCCATTTCACAACAGGATTCCAGCCATGTTCGGCAGCATCGCCAAGGCCATTTTCGGTTCGTCCAACGACCGTTACGTCAAGTCGCTCGACAAGATCGTGCGCGCCATCGCCGCTTATGAGCCCGAAATGCAGGCGCTCAGCGACGAGGAACTCAAGGGGCAGACGGTCAAGCTGCGCGGCCTGCTCGAAGCGGGCAAGACGCTGGACGATATCCTGCCCGAAGCCTTTGCCACCTGCCGCGAGGCTTCGCGCCGCGTGCTCGGCATGCGCCACTTCGATGTGCAGATGATCGGCGGCATCGTACTTCACCGCGGCGAAATCGCGGAAATGCGCACCGGTGAGGGCAAGACGCTGGTGGCGACACTGGCGTCCTACCTCAATGCCATCGAGGGCAAGGGCGTCCATGTCGTCACCGTCAACGACTACCTTGCCCGGCGTGACGCGGAATGGATGGGGCAGATTCACAAGTTCCTCGGCCTCACCGTTGGCGTGATCGTGCCCAACATGAACGAGTACGAGCGGCGGCAGGCCTATGAGGCCGACATTACCTACGCCACCAACAACGAGCTTGGCTTCGATTACCTGCGCGACAACATGAAGCACGAGCGCAGCCAGATGGTGCACCGCCCGTTCAACTTCGCGGTGGTGGACGAAGTGGACTCGATCCTGATCGACGAAGCGCGCACCCCGCTGATCATTTCGGGGCCGACCGACGACAAGAGCGAGCTTTACGTCTCGGTCGACGCAGTTGTGAAGCAGATCGACCCTTCGCTTTACGAGGCAGACGAGAAGACCAAGAACATCTCGCTCACCGAAGACGGCGTGGAATGGACCGAGCGCAAGCTGGAGGAAGCCGGGCTGCTGGTCGGCTCGAACCTCTATGACGTCGAGAACACGATGGTGGTTCACCACCTCGATCAGGCGCTCAAGGCCAATGTCATGTTCAAGCGCGACATCGACTACATCGTGAAGGACGACAAGGTCGTCATCATCGACGAGTTCACCGGTCGCATGATGGACGGGCGGCGCTGGTCGAACGGCCTGCATCAGGCGGTGGAGGCCAAGGAGGGCGTCCAGATCGAGCCCGAGAACCAGACCATGGCCTCGATCACCTTCCAGAACTTCTTCCGCATGTACCCCAAGCTTTCCGGCATGACCGGTACGGCGGCGACGGAAGCGCCCGAGTTTTTCGATATTTACAAGATGAACGTGGTAACCATTCCCACCAACGTGCCGGTGCAGCGCGTGGATGAGGAAGACGAGTTCTACAAGAATACGGCTGACAAGTTCCAGGCCATCGCGAAGCTGATCCGCGCGCGGTACGATACCGGGCAGCCAGTGCTTGTGGGTACGGTCTCGATCGAGAAGTCGGAAATGCTGTCCGAATTCCTCAATCAGGAAGGCGTGAAGCACAGCGTGCTCAACGCGCGCTTCCACGAGATGGAAGCCCATATCGTGGCGCAGGCCGGGCGGATCGGCGCGGTGACCATCGCCACCAACATGGCCGGGCGCGGCACCGACATTCAGCTGGGCGGCAACGTTGAATTCCGGGTGGAAGACGAGCTGCGCGATGTGCCCGAGGGGCCGGAACGTGAAGCGGGCATGGCGCGGATCAAGGCCGAAGTGGCCGAGGAAAAGGCAAAAGTGCTGGCTGCAGGCGGCCTGTGCGTGATCGGCACCGAGCGGCACGAAAGCCGCCGCATCGACAACCAGCTGCGCGGCCGTTCGGGCCGTCAGGGCGATCCGGGGCTGTCGAAGTTTTACCTCTGCCTTGAAGACGATCTCCTGCGCATCTTCGGGCCGGACACGCTGTTTGCGCGCATGATGAATTCCAACCTTGCCGACGGCGAGGCTATCGGTTCGCGCTGGCTTTCAAAGGCCATCGAAACCGCGCAGAAGAAGGTCGAGGCGCGCAACTACGATGTGCGCAAGCAGGTCGTCGAATACGACAACGTTATGAACGACCAGCGCAAGGTGATCTACGAGCAGCGCGCCGACATCATGGACGCCGAGGCGGTCGACGACGTCGTGCTCGACATGCGGCAGGATACGATCAACGCCATCGTTGCCGATGCCTGCCCGCCGGGTTCCTATCCCGAGCAGTGGAACGTGCCCGCGCTGGCGGAGCGCGTGGGCGAGACTCTGGGTCTTGAACTGCCGCTGGATGCGTGGACCACCGAGGACGGGCTGGAGCCTGACGTGATCGAGGAGCGGATTGCCGCGCTGGCCGGGGAGAAGATGGCCGGAAAGCTGGCGACGGTAGATCCGGCGTCATGGCGCAACCTCGAAAAGTCAGTTCTGCTCGAGCGGCTCGACCACCACTGGAAGGAGCACCTCGCCACGCTTGATGCGCTGCGACAGGTCGTGTTCCTGCGCGCCTATGCACAGAAGACGCCGATCAACGAGTACAAGCAGGAAGCGTTTGGTCTGTTCGAAAAGATGCTGGAGGCGATCCGCGAGGACGTGACCCGCATCCTCATGACCAGCGAAATCCGCATGGGCGCGCCGGAAGATTTCCAGCTGCCCGAACTGCCCGATTTCCTGACCAGCCACATCGACCCGCTGACCGGCGAGGATGATGCACGGGCGGTGCCTGCCAGTGTGTCTCCGGGCGCGCTGTTCGGCACTTTCACTCCACCGATGGCCGGATTGGGCGCACCTGTCGCACCGGGCGAGGATCCTTATGCCGGCATGGGCATCAGCCGCAATGCACCCTGTCCATGCGGATCGGGGCAGAAGTACAAGCACTGTCATGGCGCGCTGGCCTGATAAGGGCGTGAACCAGCGCTGCCAGCCCTCAGTAAGGGCTTGAGTATACGTTCCTATCTTGCTGTTTAAGAACACGTAATTCCCCTTAGGGGGCCGCCGGAAAGTGCGCACTTGGCTTGTGCCAGCTGCCCCCGGCGGTGCCGGTGCGGACTGAGAGCACCTGCGCCGAGTCGATGGGGGCTGCGTATCGAATTGGTGCAGGACCCAGTATAATCCTTTGTTTGCAGCATGTTGGGAAAGTCTAAACACGTTTGACTCAGGCTCGTCCTGCTTGCTAGGCGGGAAAAAATAGAAAACTGCGTGGCCGCATCGTCCTGAACACCGCGAACAAAGGCCTCCACAATGAGCGAGGGTGCGACCACCTGCCGGCAGAGCGGCCCATGCGCTGCTTCATGGCGACTGGCGCGAGCGGTGGCCGGAGCGTTGGGGGCATTGTCGCTCATGCTGGCGTCCGCTGCGGCGGCGCAGGTCAGCACCCCCACCATCGCCGGACCGAGCCGCGACGAACTGGGCGGCATTACCCGCGCGCCCACCTTGCAAGCGCCGCGACTGGCCGTGTCGGGCGGGATCGAACGCTCCGCATGTCCGCTGGCTGATCCGCAGTTTGCCAAGATCACCACCACGATCACATCGGTGGCCTTCAACGGCCTCAAAGGCGCGACGGCTGCCGAACTGGAAGCGGCGTGGAAGCCGCTGGCCGGAACGCCCCAGCCGATTTCGGTGCTTTGCGAGATCCGCGATGCCGCTGCCACGATTCTGCGCGCGAAGGGCTATCTCGCTGCGGTGCAAGTACCCGTGCAGCGCATCGAAAACGGGCAGGTGCGCATGGAAGTGCTCTATGCCCGGATCACCGCGATCCGTGCGCGCGGCGAAACGCGCGGGGCCGAGCGCAAGCTCATGGCCTATCTGGGCCGCCTGACCCGCGATGAAGTGTTCGAGCAGAGCCGTGCCGAGCGCTATCTGCTGCTGGCGCGCGATCTGCCGGGCTACAACGTGCAGCTCACCTTGCGCCCTGCAGGGACTGCTCCGGGTGATCTGATCGGCGAAGTTACCGTTCTGCGTCAGCCATTTGTTGCCGATTTCTCAGTCCAGAACCTGGCTTCGGCAGCCACCGGGCGGTGGGGCGGTCAAGTGCGGGCACAGGCGTTCGGCATCACTGGCCTCGGCGATGCCACATCGCTTTCCTATTACGCGACGGCTGATTTTCGCGAGCAGCGCATCCTTCAGGCCAGCCACGAGTTCCGCCCTGGCGGCGAGGGCCTGCTGGTTGGCGCATCGCTGACTTATGCGTGGACCAAGCCCGATCTCGGGCCGACGGGCGGCGGCGCCGTGCTCGATGCGCGCACCTTGCTGGCGAGCCTTTATGCCCGCTTTCCGCTGGAACGGTCGCAGGGCGGTGATATCTGGCTGGGCGGCGGGTTCGATCTGCTCAACCAGTCGTCCACCCTCATTGCCCCGCTCAGCCGCGACCGGCTCAGGGTGTTCTGGGCCAAGCTGGAGTTTGACCGCGTGGACACGGCCAGCGCGATGCCAGACT
>JBIPOH010000031.1:0-16941 GCA_044379435.1 Novosphingobium sp. | reverse complement strand
CTTCATGATCGAGTTCGTTCAGGCCATGCGCTCGAACGAGATGCTGGAATTCAAGGCGCGCCTGCGGGGCTTCGACCTGCTGCTGGTCGACGACATACAATTCATCATCGGCAAGTCCTCCACGCAGGAGGAATTCCTCCACACGATCGACGCACTGATGAGCGCGGGCAAGCGCCTCGTCGTCGCCGCAGACCGCGCGCCGCAAGCTTTGGACGGGGTCGAGCAGCGCTTGCTCTCGCGCCTCTCGATGGGCCTCGTTGCCGATATCCAGCCAGCCGACATCGACTTGCGCCGCAAGATTCTCGAACACCGCCTCGCGCGCTTCACCGCTTCGCAGGTCCCGGCTGACGTGATCGAGTTCCTCGCCCGCACGATCAACCGCAACGTGCGCGAGCTCGTCGGCGGGCTCAACAAGCTCATCGCCTATGCCCAGCTCACCGGCCAGCCGGTCTCGCTCCAGCTGGCCGAAGAACAGCTCACCGATATCCTCTCGGCCAATCGCCGCCGGATCACGATCGACGAAATCCAGCGCATGGTCTGCCAGTTCTACCGGGTCGACCGCACCGAAATGGCCAGCAAACGCCGCGCCCGCGCGGTCGTGCGCCCGCGTCAGGTGGCGATGTACCTTGCCAAAGTGCTGACCCCGCGCTCGTACCCCGAGATCGGCCGCAAGTTCGGCGGACGCGATCACTCCACCGTGATCCACGCCGTCCGCCTGATCGAGGAACTGCGCACGCGCGATGCCGATATGGACGGCGATGTCCGCACCTTGCTGCGGCAGCTTGAGGATTAAGGGAGAAGGGGAAGTGCGAGGGCCATCGCCCTCGCATTTTCTCCTCTTCCACCTTAACTCCCCCACATGACCCCCGACCGCCTCGACCGCTTCGCCCGCCATATCGTCCTCCCCGAAGTCGGCGGCGCCGGGCAGGCAAAGCTTGTGGCAAGCCATGTCGTCCTGATCGGCATGGGCGGCATCGGCAGTCCGGCGTTGCAATATCTCGCGGGGGCCGGGATCGGGCGGCTGACCCTGATCGATGACGATGTGGTCGAGGCATCCAACCTCCAGCGCCAGACGATTTTCGGCACGGACGATATCGGGCGGCCCAAGGCCGAAGCGGCTGCCGCGTGGCTAAGGGCGTTCGATCCGGCGCTGGAAGGCACTGCGCATGTCTTGCGAATCACGCGCGACAATGCGGCCAATCTGATCGCGGGCGCCGATCTCGTGCTGGATGGCAGCGACAACTTCGCCACGCGGCTTGCGGTGTCGGATGCCTGTGTCGCGGCAGGTGTGCCGCTGACCAGCGCGGCGCTGGGCCGGTTTCAGGGGCAGGTGGCCAGCTTTGCCGGACACCGGGCGGGCTATGCCTGCTATCGCTGCTTTGTGGGCGATGCGTTCGATGCCGAAGATTGCGACAGCTGCGCCGATACCGGGGTGCTGGGCGCGATGGTCGGCATGGTGGGCGCGTTTGGCGCGATGGCGGCGCTGCGGGTACTGCTGGAAGGGGTTTCGACGCTGGGCGATCCGCAGTGGGGGCAGGTCCATGTGCTAGATGGGCTGAAGCCGGCGCTGCGTTCAATGCGAATCGCGAAAGACCCGGAGTGCCGCGCCTGCGGCTCAGCGGCTTAGCAATTCCTCGACCCATGCGGGCACGACCTCGCTGGCCGGGCCGAGCCGCGTTTCATCGAACCACCCCGAACCCTGCGAACGCTCGAGATTGAGCTCCAGCGTACGCGCACCGATCTCGCGCGCCGTCCGCACGAAGCCCGCAGCGGGATAGACTGCGCCTGATGTGCCGATCGAGACGAAGAGGTCTGCCTCCGAAAGCGCGGCGAAGATTTCGTCCATGCGGTAGGGCACTTCGCCGAACCAGACGACATCGGGGCGCAGCGCGGGCGCGGTGCAGGCAGGGCAAGGCGGGCGGTGAATCAGCGGGCCGGTCCAGCGGTGCCGCTCGTCACAGGCGGTGCACCAGACCGTAAGATGTTCGCCATGCATGTGGACCACGCCCAGCGAGCCGCCGCGTTCGTGGAGATCATCGACATTCTGGGTCACGAGCGTGACGCTGCCGCCGGGCACCTGCTTTGGCCATTCGCGCTCCAGCCGGCCCAGCGCGATATGCGCAGGATTGGGCGCCTTGGTCTGGATTGCCTCGCGCCGCATGTCGTAGAAGCGCAGCACGAGATCGGGATCGCGCGCGAAGCCGTCAGGCGTGGCAACGTCCTCGACCCGGTGCTGTTCCCACAGGCCTCCCTCGCTGCGGAAGGTATCGATCCCGCTTTCGGCGGAAACCCCGGCCCCGGTCAGGATGACGATGTTGCGAATGGTCTGCATCGCGGCCATGAAGCACGCCAGACACGAGGTGAGCAAGCATGACCGTTGGGGCGAGAGTGGGCATTATCGGCAGCGCGGGGCGCATGGGTCAGGCGCTGGCCGATGCGATCACGGCAGCGGGGCATCAGGTGTCTGGCGGGATCGATCAGGGTGGTGATCCGCTCGCGTTGGCGCAGGCAAGTGACGTGCTGGTCGATTTCTCCGCCCCGGCGGCGCTCGAATTCAATCTCGATGCGGCAATCCATGCGGGTATTCCTATCGTGGTCGGCACCACTGGGCTGGCGGAGCGCCATCACTGGCTGGTCGATGCGGCGGCAGTCTCCGTGCCGGTGCTCCAGACGGGCAACACATCGCTGGGCGTGACCTTGCTGGCGCATCTGGTGCGCGAGGCCGCAACGCGGTTGGGCGAGGACTGGGATATCGAGATTGTCGAGACGCACCACCGCATGAAGGTCGATGCGCCATCGGGCACCGCGCTGCTGCTGGGCGAAGCGGCGGCGGCTGGCCGGGGCGTGCGACTGGCCGAGGAACGGGTAGCGGGGCGCGACGGAGTGACGGGTGCGAGGAAAGCGGGCACTATCGGCTTTGCGGCGCTGCGCGGCGGCACCGTAGCGGGCGACCACACCGTCCATTTCCTGGCGGACAACGAACGCATCGCGCTTTCGCACCTCGCCGAAAACCGTGCGATCTTTGCGCGCGGGGCGGTGCGCGCGGCAGAGTGGCTGATCGACAAGGAGCCGGGGCGCTACAGCATGCCAGAGGTGCTGGGGCTTTGAAGAAGGACCAGATCTTCGAGTTATTTCGGCGGCTGGCGGAATCCAATCCTTCGCCGGAGACCGAGCTCGAGTACGGCAACGTCTACCAGCTCCTCGTGGCGGTCACGCTTTCCGCGCAGGCGACTGACGTCGGCGTCAACAAGGCAACGCGCGCGCTGTTTGCCAAGGTGAAAACCCCGCAGGACATGCTCGATCTGGGCGAAGAGGGCCTGAAAGAGCACATCAAGACCATCGGCCTGTTTAACAGCAAGGCCAAGAACGTGATGGCCATGGCCGAAATCCTCGTGCGCGAGCATGGCGGCGAGGTTCCGGCGGACCGCGATCTGCTCACCGCGCTGCCCGGAGTCGGCCGCAAGACCGCGAACGTCGTGCTCAACTGCGCGTTTGGCGCGGAAACCTTCGCGGTCGATACGCATATCTTCCGCCTCGGCAACCGCACTGGCATCGCCAAGGGCAAGACTCCGCTGGCGGTCGAAAAGCAGCTGGAAAAGCGCGTGCCGCAGCCGTTCCGCGTCGGCTCGCACCACTGGATGATCCTGCACGGGCGCTATGTGTGCAAGGCGCGGACACCGGAATGCTGGCGCTGCGAAGTGGTTGACCTTTGCGGCTTCAAGGGGAAAGTTCTGCAGCAGGGGGCAAAACCCGCGAATCAGAAAACAGGGGCTGATACGCGCAAAGCCAAGGAGAAGAAGCCGTGAGTGCTTTGAGAACCGCCACCCTGACCGCCCTTGCCACTGCCGCCGCGCTCCCGCTCGGGGCCTGTGCACCCGCCGCCGGCACAGCCACGGCCAGCAATGCGCGTGCCGCCACGGTCCCGGCCGCGAAGCCGGTCGGTCAGGCCGTCACGTGCATCCCCATTGTCCAGATCCGCGAAAGCCGCGTGCGGGATGACTGGACCATTGATTTCCGCATGAGCGGCGGCAACTGGTATCGCAACACCCTGCCCAACCGGTGCGGCAGCCTCGGTTTTGAGCGCAATTTCTCGTATTCCACGTCGCTTCCGCAGCTGTGTAACGTCGATATCATCACCGTCTTCGTCAACGGCGGCGGCCCGCGCGGCCCGCTCAATTCCTGCGGGTTAGGGCAGTTCCAGCCGGTGGAACTCGAAAAGACGAAGTAAGCGTCAGGCCTCCGGGTCGAGGTTCAGCCCCCGGCGACCATGCTCGGGCGTATCGTGCGGAGGCACGGGCTCCGGCGCGTCGGGGTCCAGCGGAACCTGCAACATGCCTTCCCACTTGGTGATGACCGAAGTCGCCACCGCGTTGCCAACGACGTTGGTGGCGGTGCGGCCCATGTCGAGGAAGGTATCAACGCCGAGCAGCAGCGCGACGCCTTCCACCGGCAGGCCGAACTGGGTGAGCGTGGCGGCGATCACGACAAGGCTCGCGCGCGGTACGCTGGCGATCCCCTTGGAGGTGATCATCAGCGTGAGCAGCATGGCCACCTGCTGTCCGGCGGAGAGCGGGATATTGTAGGCCTGCGCGATGAACAGCGTGGCAAAGCTGGTGTACATCATCGAGCCATCGAGATTGAAGCTGTAGCCCAGCGGCAGCATGAACCCCGAAATGCGGCGCGGCACGCCGAAGCGGTCCAGCTGTTCGAACAGCTTGGGCAGCGCGCTTTCCGAACTGGCGGTGGAGAACGCGAGCAGGATCGGTTCGCGGATATAGCGCGCGAGGAGGATCACGCGCTTGCCGAGGAAAATCCCGCCGAGCCCGAACAGCATGGTCCAGAGGATCAGGAGCCCGAAGTAGAACTCGGCAACGAAGGCCCCGTAGGTCAGAATGATGCCGACCCCGCGCGTGGCAATGACCGAGGCCATGGCGCCGAACACCGCGAAAGGCGCGGCGCGCATGACATAGCCGGTGATCGTGAGCATCAGCGTCGCGAGCGCCTCGCAGCCGCGCACCAGTGGCGCGCCTTCTTCGCCCATCGCGGAAAGCCCGAGGCCGGCGAAGATCGAGAAC
This sequence comes from Novosphingobium sp., assembly GCA_044379435.1. Classification (GTDB taxonomy): domain Bacteria; phylum Pseudomonadota; class Alphaproteobacteria; order Sphingomonadales; family Sphingomonadaceae; genus Novosphingobium. Next base: position 11,866 of record JBIPOH010000031.1, on the reverse strand, counting down.
ACGAGGATCTGCAGCACGTTGTTCTTGGCCATCGCGTCGAGCGCACTGGTGGGGAACACTTCGAGCACGAAATGGCGCAGGGTGAAGTCTGCCGTCGCCAGCTCGCCCACCGGCGTGGTGGGGGTGATGTTGAGCCCCACGCCCGGCTGGAACAAGTTGACCAGCACAAGGCCGAGCCCGATCGAAATAAGGCTGGCGGTGATGAACCACGCCAGCGCCCGCCCGCCGATGCGGCCGAGTGCCGAACTGTCGCCCATGCTGGCAATGCCAGTCACCAGCGTCGCCAGAATCAGCGGCGCGATGATCATCTTGATCAGGTGCAGGAACACCTCGGGCAGCAGCTTGAGGAGATCGGCGATCTCCGCCAGGCCCTTGTCGCCCGCCGGATAGGACACGTTGAGCGCATAGCCCACGCCGATACCGGCAAACAGGGCGATCAGGATGTAGAGGGTCAGGCGCTTGCCCAAGTGTTCGGCTCCCCGATTGTTACAGGCACGTGTTGACGGCCATTTTGCATGACCCGGGAGACTAGCGGGGTATCGGCGTTAGGCAAGCGCACCGGCCCATCAGGCTGCCGCGAACTCCTCGGTATCGATGGTCGCCTGCATCACCGGCCCGTAGCGATGCCCGGCCACGGTCTGGTGGTTGATCAGCGCGTCCACCTCGGCGATCAGCGCGGGCGTGGGCTCCCAGTCCCACCGCGCGATATTCTCGGCCAGATGATCCTGCCGCGAAGTGCCGGGTATCGTGACCACATGCGGCCCGCGCGCCAGAACCCAGCCCAGCGCCAACTGCGCCGAGGTCGCGCCCTCACGCGCAGCCAGCGCCGCGAACGCTTCCGCCAGCCCGAGGTTGTGCGCCCAGTTCTCGCCCTGAAAACGCGGCATGTTCGGGCGGATGTCGCCCTTGGGCATCACGGCGGGATCGGGCCGCTCATCGACCAGCAAGCCCCGGCAGACGGGCGAGAACGCCACGAACGTGATGCCAAGCTCGCGGCAGGTATCCAGCACCGCAATTTCGGGATTGCGCGTCATCGGCGAATATTCGGTCTGCAGCGCGGCGATGGGGTGTTCGGCATGAGCGCGGCGCACCGTGTCGGCCGACATTTCCGACAGGCCGATAGCGCCGATCTTCCCTTCGCGCACCAGATCGCCCAGTGCGCCAACCGATTCCTCGATCGGCACGGTGAAATCGCGGCGGTGGAGGTAGTAGAGATCGATGTGATCGGTCTTGAGCAGGCGCAGCGAGGTTTCGAGTGCCCCTCGGATCGTCTCAGGTTTGCAATCGATCCGCCGAGCCTTGCCATCGACGATGATGCCGGTCTTGCTGGCCAGAAAGAAGCGATGGCGTTGGCCCGAAAGCGCCTCACCGATCAGCGTTTCATTGTGGCCATCGCCATAGATCCGCGCGGTATCGAGGTGATCGTAGCCGAGATCGAGCGCGCGGGCGAGGAGGCTGCGGCCATCCTCGTCCGATGGCGGCGTGCCATAGGCCCAGCTCAGCGACATGCAGCCAAGGCCGATGGGATTGGTCTCGCGACCGGCAATCGTACGGCGGGTAAAGGTCATGGATGCGCTCCTGTTTCCAGAAGCGATGCCAGCCGGGCTGACAGGACGTCAACCCGGCTGGAAAAGGAATTACTGCCCCTGACGTGCGCGGGCGACGTCATCCTGCGTCACCGGCACAATCTTGATTTCCACGCGGCGGTTGGCCGAACGGCCTTCCTCGGTCATGTTCGAGGCGACCGGCTGGCTCTCGCCAAAGCCTTGGCTGCGCACACGGCCCGGCGCGACCCCGCGCGAGACGAGATAGTCTGCCACGGCGCGGGCGCGATTTTCCGAAAGGGCCTGGTTGTAGGCGTCCGAGCCGGTGGAATCAGTGTGGCCATACACGTCGATGAGCGAATCGGGATACTGCACGAGGCTCTGCGCCACCTTGTCCAGCGTATCGCGGAAGGCGGGCTTGATCAGCGTACTGTCGATATCGAAGGTCACGCCGTTGGGCAGATTGACGAGGATCGCCTTGCCGCCATCGACCGGGGTGACGTCCACGCCAGTGCCAGCGGTCTGCTCGCGCAGCTGCTTGATCTGCTTGTCGTAGGTATAGCCCACCGCTGCGCCGGCCACGCCGCCGATGCCCGCGCCGATGATGCGGCCTGTGCCGCCGCCGATGAGGCCGCCGAGCAGCAGGCCCGCCAGCGCACCGCCACCAGCACCGATCGCGGTGCGCGATACCTTCTGCTGGCCGGTGTTGGGATCGGTCACGCAAGCCGAAAGGCTGACGAGCGAAACAGCGCAAAGGCTGGATACAAGAACGCGCCTGATTTTCATGGTACTTCCCCTGTGAACGGACTCTCCAGAGAGTGTCCCTCTAATTGAACGACTGCCGCCTCTTGCGGTTCCGTCGCACTACTTCGACCTACCATCCTGAACGCGAGCCGAATAGCAGGCCTTCGCTTGCGCGCACAAATCTGCTAGCGCCTATCGCGTGACCCCGTATCCTTGGCCCGACGCCCTCATCATCCTTGGGCTAGTCGTCCTCAACGCCCTGTTTTCCATGACAGAACTGGCGATAGTCTCAGCTCGTCCGGCGCGGCTCAAGGTTGCTGCGGAGAGCGGCAGCAAGGGCGCAAAAATCGCGCTCGAACTGGCGGCGGACCCCGGCAAGCTGCTTTCCACCGCGCAAATCGGCATCACGCTGATCGGCATTATCGCCGGTGCCTATTCGGGTGCCAGCCTCGGCGGCCCTACCGGTGAACGCCTAGCCGCGCTGGGCATGCCCGCCGAATGGGCGCCAACCATGGGCTTCATGCTGGTGATCGCAGTCACCACTTATCTCAGCCTCGTCGTTGGCGAGCTCGTCCCCAAGCAGCTCGCCCTGCGCGCGGCAGAACCCATCGCGATCATCGCCGCAGCGCCGATGGTGCTCATGGCCCGCGCCACCGCGCCGCTGGTGTGGACGCTCGATAGCTCCTCCTCGCTCATCCTGCGGCTGTTTGGCGTCAACCGCACCCACGAACAGGACGTGACGGCCGAAGAACTCCACATGATCTTCGCCGAAGCCACCCGCTCCGGCGTGATCGAGGAAGACGAGCGCGCGCTGATGACCGGCATCATGCGCCTCGCCGAACGCCCCGTGCGCGAAGTGATGACCCCGCGCACCGAACTCCACTGGATCGAGCGCCGCGCGCCCGAAACCGAACTGCGCGCCGCCATCGCCGATAGCCCGCATTCGCTGCTGCTCGTCGCCGATGGCTCGGTCGACAACGTCGTCGGCGTAGTCAAGGTGCGCGATGTGCTTTCCGTGCTGCTGCGCGGCCGCAAGGTCATGCTTACGCGGCTGATGAAGAAGCCTGCCATCGTGCCCGATCAGCTCGATACGATGGACGCACTGCGCGTGATCCAGACCGCCGAAGTGGCCATTGCGCTGGTACACGACGAATATGGCCACCTTGAAGGCATCGTCACGCCCGCAGACCTGCTCGATGCCATCGTCGGCAATTTCGTGGCGCACGGCGATGAGGGCGATGCGCCGATGATCGTGGAGCGCGAAGACGGCTCGCTACTGCTATCGGGTGCGCTGCCCGCCGATGCTCTGGCCGACCGGCTGGGCATCGAGCTGCCCGAAGACCGCGATTTCGCCACTGCCGCCGGTTTCGCGCTTTCGGTGCTGAAACGCCTGCCCACCGAAGGCGAGCATTTCAACGATCAGGGCTGGCGCATTGAAGTGATCGACATGGACGGCCGCAAGATCGACAAGCTGCTGGCGAGCAAGATCAAGCCTGCACCCACCGCGCCGGTGCTCGACGGCTGAGAATCCTCCCCGTTTTGGCGAAGCCCAAATGGGGAGGAATAGAACCAGTTCAGCCCGGAATGCTGGCCTGCGCCTCGCGCCCGTCGCCTTCCGGCGCGGCGAGGATATCGCGCACCGTGGCGCCCTTGGCGACTGTCTTCGTGCGCGGATCACCGACGACGCTGCGAATGCCCACGGCCGAAGCACCCGCCTTGCCCAGCGTATCGGTTTCCACCGCGCTGCGCGGCGCAGGGCCGCCGAACAGGGCATCGAGCGCCTGCTTCGAGCTATCGAGATCCTGCGGGCGCGGCGCACCGGGATTGGGCGGCATCAGCGAAAAATCGGGCGGCACCACCAGCGGCGCCTGCCGGCTGACGGCGAATTCATCGGGCCGGATGCGGTTGAACAGCGAGCCGCCCTGCGAGCAGGCACCGAGCAGCATGGCACCGCCGGCAAGCATCAGGATCGAGGTGGACTTACGCATCAAACAGTCTCCGTGGCGGTATCATTGTCAGCATCCGCGCCCCGCGCGGGCTTTTCGCGCGAAAGCAGCGACCGGGCAAGCAGTATCAGCACGCCCACGGTGATCGCCGCATCGGCAAGATTGAAGATCAGGAACGGCCGCCATTCGCCGATATGCAGATCGGCATAATCGATCACATAGCCGCGCGTAAACCGGTCGTAGATATTGCCCAGCGCGCCGCCCAGCACGAGCGCGAGCGCGAACACCTCGCCCATCGCCTTCTCGCGCAGCATCCAGAACGCAACGCCAGCCGCGATCAGCCCCGTCATGGCCAGCAACATGAGCTTGGTCTCGCTCGATTCCGCCGTGAACAGGCCGTAGGACACGCCGTAGTTCTCGGTCCAGCGCAGATCGAAGAACGGCAGCAGCTTGATGAGGCCGATCTGCTGCAGCGCGAGCGGCCCCGCCACCAGCGCCTTGATCCCGCGATCAAGCCCGAACACGCCCAGCGCCAGGGCAAACCCGGCAACGCGCAGGGCCGCGAGACTCCTCATGCGTCAAGCCCCGCCACGACATCATCACAGCGTGCGCAGAGCGCGCCATCTTCGGTGACTTCGGGCAAGTGCCGCCAGCAGCGGCCGCACTTGTGGTGGGAGGTAGGCGTGATGTCCACGCTGTCGCCCTGCCCGCGCGTGACTGACGCGGTGATGAACAGCTCCGCCAGATCAGCCTCGGGCGCATCTGCCGGAACGGTCACTTCCGCCTGCAGGCTCGATCCGATCACCTTGCCGCGGCGCAGCGGCTCTATGGCCTCGGTCACCGTGGTGCGCAGTGCGCGCAGGCCCTCGAACCGCTCCGCCAGCGCAGCATCGCGCCACTCGGCGGGAATGTCCTGCAGCGCCTCAAGATGCACGCTGCCGTGATCCGGGAAGCGCGTGGCCCACACTTCCTCTGCCGTGAACACCAGCACCGGCGCCCCGTAGCGCACCAGCGCGTGGAACAGCACGTCGAGCACGGTGCGATAGGCGCGCCGCTTCGGATCCGTCGGCGCATCGCAATAGAGGCAGTCCTTGCGGATATCGAAGAAGAACGCCGAGAGGTCTTCGTTGCAAAAATCGATCAGCACGCGGGTATAGGTATTGAAATCGAAGTCCGCGATGGCCTGCCGCAGCGTGCTATCCAGCTCCGCGAGCCGGTGCAGCATATAGCGCTCCAGCTCGGGCATATCCGCCGCTGCCACGCCTTCCGCCGTAGGATCATACCCATCCAGCGCGCCGAGCAGATAGCGGAACGTGTTGCGCAGCTTGCGGTACTGGTCTGCGACGCCGGCGAGGATTTCCTTGCCGATGCGGTGGTCCTCGGTGAAATCGACCGAGAGCGCCCAGAGCCGCAAGATATCCGCGCCATATTCCTTCATCAGATCGATGGGCGAGATCGTGTTGCCCAAGGACTTGGACATCTTCATGCCCTTGGCGTCCATCGTGAAGCCGTGGGTCAGCACCGCCTTGTAGGGCGCAGCCCCTCGCGTCGCGCAGGCTTCCAGCAGCGAGGACTGGAACCAGCCGCGGTGCTGGTCAGAGCCTTCGAGGTAGAGATCGGCATGGGGGCCGGTGTAGCCTTCGGGGCGCAGCAGATCGGGCCACTTGCCCGATTCGAGCACGAAGGCATGGGTGCTGCCGCTATCGAACCACACGTCGAGAATGTCGGTGACGCGCTCGTAATCTTCCAGCTTGTAGTCCGGCCCGAGATACTCCTGCGCGCGCTCCTCGGACCACGCATCGACACCGCCTGCCCGCACCGCTGCCACGATCCGCGCGTTGACGGCGGGATCGTTGAGGTACTGGCCGGTCTTGCGGTCGACAAACAGCGTGATCGGCACGCCCCACGCGCGCTGGCGCGAAAGCACCCAGTCCGGCCGCCCCTCGACCATCGCGCGAATGCGGTTCTCGCCCTTTTCCGGCACCCAGCGGGTATCGGAAATGGCCTTCGTCGCCTTCTCGCGCAGCGTGCCGCCGGTGCTCTCGCGGTCCATCGGCACAAACCACTGCGGCGTGCAGCGATAGATCACCTTGGCCTTCGAACGCCACGAATGCGGATAGGAATGCTTGTAGTCCGCCGAAGCCGCAACCAGCCCGCCAGCCTCGCGCAGCGCCTCGCAGATCGGGCCGTCCGGCGCATTGAACTTGGGATTGATCACCGAACCCTGCCCGCCAAGCCAAGCCCAGTCCTCGCGGTACTTGCCGTCACCCTCGACCGCGAACACCGGCTCGATCCCATGCGCCTTGCACAGCGCAAAGTCGTCCTCGCCGTGATCGGGCGACATGTGGACAAGGCCTGTGCCGCTGTCGGTCGTGACGAAATCGCCGGGCAGCATGGGGCGCGGCTTAGCGAAGAACCCGCCGAGTGCGTGCATCGGATGGTGAGCGATGGTTCCGGCAAGGTCGGAGCCTTTGACAGTCCTAATCACCCGCCAGCCGAACAGGTCAGGACTTTGCAATTTGAGGCGCTGCTTGAACGAGTCCAGCAGCGCAGATGCGACTAGATACCGCGCTCCCTCTTGCAGGTTTTCGGCTGCGCCTTCCTCGTAATTCACGAGCACTTCGACGATCGCGTACTCAACCTCCGGCCCATAAGCCAAAGCCTGGTTCACCGGGATCGTCCACGGCGTCGTCGTCCAGATCACCGCATGCGCGCCGACCAGTTCGGCAATCGGCGATTCCACGATCTCGAACGCCACATCGATCTGGGTCGAGACGATATCCTCGTACTCAACCTCGGCCTCGGCCAGCGCGGTCTTCTCCACCGGCGACCACATCACCGGCTTCGCGCCGCGATAAAGCTGGCCGCTTTCCGCAAACTTCAGCAGTTCGGCAACGATGGTGCCTTCCGCTTCCGGGTCCATCGTGAGGTACGGGTGGTCCCAATCGCCATTGATGCCGAGCCGCTTCAGCTGCTCGCGCTGCACATCCACCCACTTCTGGGCATAGGCGCGGCATTCGGCGCGGAACTCGACCGGCGGAACCTCGTCCTTGTTCTTCTTTTTCTTGCGGTACTCTTCCTCGACCTTCCACTCGATGGGCAGGCCGTGGCAGTCCCAGCCGGGCACATAGGGCGCGTCGTTGCCGAGCAGGCTCTGCGTGCGGCAGACCATGTCCTTCAGGATATGGTTGAGCGCATGGCCGATATGCATGTCGCCATTCGCATAGGGCGGGCCATCATGGAGAATGAACTTCTCCGCGCCCGCACGGGCGTTGCGCAGCTGCTGGTAAAGCCCCTCGTCCTGCCAGCGCAAAAGAATGCCCGGCTCCTTCTGGGGGAGGCCAGCCTTCATCGGGAAATCGGTCTTCGGCAGGAAGACGGTCGAACGAAAATCTCGGTTTTCGGGGCTGCGCTGTTCAGTCATGATCGGCGGGCCTTAGCGAAGCGCCGGGATTCCTGCAAATCAGGAAGCCAGCAGCCGCCGCGCCTCATCGCAATCGCGCCCCATCTGCGCCACGAGCGCATCAAGGCTGTCAAACTTCGCCTCGCCGCGCAGGAAGTGGTGGAACGCCACTTCGATTTCCTGCCCATAAAGATCGCCGGAAAAATCGAAGAAGTGCGGTTCGAGCAGTTCCTTGGGCGGATCGAACGTGGGCCGGATGCCGATGTTGGCAGCGCCTTTCAGCACGCGGCCATCTGGCAAATGCCCCGTCACCGCATAAATCCCGTAACGCGGGCGCAGATAGCTGCCGATATCGAGGTTGGCGGTGGGGAAATTGATCGTGCGCCCCACCTTGTCGCCATGCTGCACCGGGCCTTTGATCGCGAAAGGCCGCGTCAGCAGCCGCGCGGCTTCCTTCGGATCGCCCGCCACCAGCGCCTCGCGGATGCGGCTGGAAGAGACAACCTCGCCGTCCAGCAGCACCGGGCCGACCGCGCGCGTCGCGATGCCAACTTCTGCGCCCACATCGCGCAGCACGCCGACATTGCCGCCGCGCGCGCGGCCAAAGGTGAAGTCCTCGCCCGTCACCACCGCAGCAGCGCCCAGCCGCGCGCCCAGCAGATCGCGCACGAAGGCATCGGCAGTCATGCTCGCCATCGCCCCATCAAAGGCAAACACCAGCATCGCGTCCGCCCCGGCCTCGGTAAACAGCGCTTCCCGCTGGTCGAGCGTGGTCAGGCGAAACGGCGCCGCATCGGGCTTGAAATGGCGCACCGGATGCGGATCGAAGGTGGCGATGATCGCAGGCCGCCCCTGCTCGCGCGCCCAGCGCACGGCTTCGCCCGCCACGGCCTGATGGCCCAGATGAAACCCGTCGAAATTGCCGAGCGCGATGACAGCACCGCGCAGGGCTTCGGGCATGGGCTCGCTGGCATGGAGGCGCATCATGCTGCGCCCCGTTCAAACGTCACGAAATCATGCGCCGGATACGCGCCATCCGCCGCGAAGCTCTCCCGCGCCGTCTCCCGCCAGGGCGCCGCCGGATAGGGCAGCACGGTATCGCCAGCGTAATCCCCATGCACTTCGGTCAGCTCATAGCGCTGCGCCAGCCCCTCGAACTGCGCCAGCACATCCGCGCCGCCGATCACGGCCACGTCGCCCTCATGTCCGTCTGCATTGGCGAGCGCCAGCGCGCCCGCCACGTCATGCGCCACTTCGGCCCCCGGCGCGCTCCATGCGAAATCGCGCGTCAGCACAATATGCCGCCGCCCCGGCAGCAGCCCCGGCAGCGAAGCGAACGTCTTGCGCCCCATGATCATCGGTTTGCCCATGGTCAGCGCCTTGAAGCGCTTGAGGTCTGCGGGCAAGCGCCACGGAAGGGCACTCTTGTCGCCAATCGTGCCATCGCTGGCGCGCGCGACGATCAGAAAGATCTCACGCCCCATTCACAGCACCAGCCGCGTCACATGGCCCATCTTGCGCCCGGGCCGCACCGCCGCCTTGCCATAAAGGTGCAGGTGGTTGGCGGGATCGGAGAGAATCGCGGGCCAATCGTGCGCATCGTCGCCGATCAGGTTGTCCATCACCACGCCCGCCGCGCACAGGTCCGTCGAGCCCAGCGGGAGCCCGCAGATCGCGCGCACGTGATTCTCGAACTGCGAGGTGAGCGCGCCTTCGATGGTCCAGTGCCCCGAATTGTGCACGCGCGGGGCCATCTCGTTGAACACCGGGCCGTCTGCCGTCGCGAAGAATTCGAGCGTCAGCACGCCGACATGGCAGAGGCTGTCCGCCACCTGCTTGGCCAGAGCGCGCGCGGCGCCGACTTGCGCGCGGACACCATCGCCAGCAGGCACGACCGACTGGCTGAGAATGCCTGCCTTGTGCGCGTTCTGTGCCGAATCCCAAAAGCGCACGTCGCCATCCGCCCCGCGCACGAGGATCACCGAAAACTCAGCCTCGAAGCGCACAAAGCCTTCATAGACCAGCGCTGCGTCCGGCAATTCCAGCCCAGCGGCATCATCCGGCGTCATGATCCGCCACTGGCCCTTGCCGTCATAGCCGTCGCGCCGCGTCTTGAGGATGCCGGGCGTGCCGATCTTCGCAATCGCTGCGACAAGATCCTCGGCGCTGTCCACCGTGGCCCAGGGCGCGGGCCGACCGCCCAGTGCTTCGACAAAGCGCTTCTCCGCCGCGCGGTCCTGCGCCACTTCGAGCGACCGGGTACCCGGATGCAGCGCCACATCACCCAGCGCTCCCAGCGGCCCCACCGGCACGTTCTCGAACTCGTAGGTCACCACCGCGCACTGGGCCGCAAACCCGGCCAGCGCCTCGGCATCATCCCAGCCGGCGCACGTGAACCCCGCGCAGACGTCCGCCGCGATGGAATCGGCTTCCGGCGCATAGACATGGCAGCGATAGCCAAGATTCGCTGCGGCCAGCGCAATCATCCGGCCCAGCTGGCCGCCGCCCAGAATGCCAATCGTCTCGCCCGGAGGGATCATCCGATCAGACCGGACGCTCGGCGACCGAATCGGTCTGTGCGGTGCGCCACGCCACCAACCGCTCGCTCAGCGCCGGATCATTCAGCGCGAGAATCGAGGCCGCCAGCAGCGCCGCATTGGTCGCGCCCGCCGCGCCGATCGCCAGTGTGCCCACGGGAATTCCGCCCGGCATCTGCACGATGGAAAGCAGGCTATCCATGCCCTTCAAGGCCTTGGACTGCACCGGCACGCCCAGCACCGGCAAGTGCGTCATCGCCGCGATCATGCCCGGCAGATGCGCCGCACCGCCTGCGCCTGCGATGATCACCTGAATTCCCTGTGCCGCCGCGCCCTTGGCAAAGGCGACCAGCCGGTCTGGCGTGCGATGCGCGGAGACGATCCGGCACTCATGCGCCACGCCCAGCTTTTCCAGCACGGCGGCGCCATTCTGCATGGTCTCCCAGTCGGACTGGCTACCCATGACGATGGCGACCCTTGGAGTCTCTGGCGCCGCGCTTTCACTCATCCCGTTGCATCCCCTCTCGTCCGAAACGGCTCAGCGCTCGGAAAGGTAGTACCGCTCGATCTCGGCGAGATTGTCGTCCAGCTCATAAACAATCGGCTGCCCGGTCGGAATTTCGAGGCCGGTGATATCGGCGTCCGAGATGCCCGAAAGGTGCTTCACCAGCGCGCGCAGCGAATTGCCGTGGGCGGAGACGATCACCGTCTCACCACTGCGCAGCGCCGGGGCGATCTTCTCGTCCCAGCACGGCAGCACGCGCGCGATGGTGTCCTTCAGGCTTTCGGTATTGGGCACATCGATCCCCGCATAGCGCGGGTCGCTCGCCAGATCGAACTCGCTGCCCGCTTCCAGCGGCGGCGGCGGAATGTCGAAGCTGCGCCGCCACACCTTGACCTGATCGTCGCCGTGCTTGGCCGCCGTCTCTGCCTTGTCGAGCCCGGTAAGGCCGCCATAGTGCCGCTCGTTGAGCCGCCAGTCCTTGTCCTCGGGGATCCAGATGCGGCCGGCAGCTTCCAGCGCCAGATGCAGGGTCTTGATCGCGCGCTTCTGCAAGGAGGTGAACGCCGTGGTCGGCAGGATGCCCTTGGCCTTGAGCAGTTCGCCTGCCGCAAAAGCCTCCGCCGCGCCCTTCTCGGTCACGTCGACATCCCACCAGCCAGTGAAGCGGTTTTCGAGATTCCACTGCGACTGGCCGTGGCGGATCAGGATCAGGCGGGGCATCGTGGTCCTTCACAAACTGCGTAAAGACGTAAGGGCGCGGACCTAGCGTCCGCCTGCCATTTTGGAAAGGGCAGTTTGCAGTGTCAGCAGGCCCTGTCAGCGCTCCGAGCCCTGCTCTTCGCTGCCAGCCGCGCCAAGCGCGCGCGCCTGTGCCTTGCGGCGACGCAGGTTCTCGCGCAGCCGCTGTGCGAGCCGCTCCTCGCGGCTCATCGCGGAGGTGTCTGACGAGGGGGGGAGCTTGTCGGTCATCGCGGACTTCTCTGCCGCGAGGGCGCACCTCTCGCAAGCCTGTCCTTGACAAACGCAGACCTCACCGCCAAAGCGCGCCCCTGCCCGCCCGGCATTGTCGGCTGCGGGCCACGCGGAAATGGTGTGCTGCTGTAGCTCAGTGGTAGAGCGCATCCTTGGTAAGGCTGAGGTCGGGAGTTCAATCCTCCCCAGCAGCACCATTTCCCGCCCGCTAAACT